>CAISSD010000199.1 GCA_903887975.1 uncultured Legionellaceae bacterium
ACCAACGCGTTTATCTCGAGTGGTGTACGAAATAGAAACTTCAATATTGGGCGTACTCGTCACAAGTTTATCAACAAGACTTGTTTTCCCACCACCCGAAGGTGCTGCCACAATAAAAAGTTTACCTAAAGCTGCGCTTAATAAAACCATATTGCGCCTAATGATTGTAAAGATCTTTTTGTAATGCGATTAACGATGCATTACCTTGCTCGGCCAAAGACAACAGCTCATTGAGTTGTGCTCTATCAAAGCTACCATCTTCAGCCGTACCTTGAATTTCGATGAATTTGGCTTCATCATTCATCACCACATTCATGTCGGTTTCTGCCAAAACATCTTCAGCATAATCCAAATCCAAAACCGCTTGGCCACGATAAATACCAACAGATATACCCGATACAAAATGAAAATCTGGCATTTTACGTAATTTCTCACGTGAAACCATAGCACTTAATGCATCTCTAAGCGCAATACATGAGCCTGTAATGGCTGCAGTTCTTGTTCCACCATCGGCTTGAATCACATCGCAATCCAAAAACAAAGTGGTTTCACCCAAAATTTTCAAATCAAAGCATGCGCGCATCGAACGACCAATCAATCGTTGAATTTCTAATGTACGACCGCCTTGTTTACCTTTACTTGCTTCTCGTTCACTACGGCTGTGTGTGGCTCGGGGCAGCATACTGTATTCAGCGGAAATCCAACCTTGATTTTTGCCTTTTAGAAATCGTGGAACACCCTCTACAACCGATGCATTACATAATACCTTGGTTTCACCAAACTCGACCAAAACAGAACCTTCTGCATATCGGGTATAATTTCTGGTAAATTGAATCGGGCGAAGTTGGTTAAACTCCCTTTTACTTGGACGCATGAATAATGCTCACATGAATTTGAATGTTGCTGACTTTATCAAAAATACCATCGTCTGAGAAGAAAATTTTTTGTAATTTTTCTCGAACATTGAAATGGATTCGTGATATGATTACCAAAAAAGTTTATACTTTTCGCAAGGAGGTGCGAAATAAAACAGAAAACACGGATATTGTTGTTCTTTGAAAGGATCAAATCATGCATTTAACAGCAGAAGCTTTTCCCCCGCCAACCGATTGTTCGTTGCCTAAAAAAAATAGATCTTATGAAATCATGTGGATGTTAAGTCTTTATGGCACAGCCATTGGAGCTGGCACATTGTTTCTACCCATTAATGCCGGTCTACATGGCATTTGGCCGCTCTTGGTGATGTTGTTGTTGGCTTTTCCCATGACGTATTTACCCCATCGAGCACTGTGCCGATTTGTTCAATCCGGAACATCAAGCAAAAATGATTTTGCTGATGTTGTGGCCGAACATTTTGGTCCTTTTGCAGGCGTTGTTTTGACATTAATTTATTTTTTATCCATTTACCCCGTATTACTCATGTATGGTGTGGCGCTCACCAATACCATTCATAGTTTCATGTTAGAGCAGCTTCATTTGACACCACCACCCCGACTATTATTATCTTTTGCCATTGTTTTTGGTTTGATGGCTATTGTACGTCTAGGACAAGACACGATTTTAAAAGCCATCAATATGATGGTCTATCCTTTTATTGGAACATTGATTTTTTTATCATTATATTTGATTCCCTTTTGGAATACGGCCATGTTTGAATCACAAACAACCGTGGTTTCAATGTCTTCATCAGTTCATGAATTATTAAAAACCATTTGGCTGTTGATTCCTGTGATGATTTTTTCGTTCAGCCATAGTCCCATCATCTCTACGTTTGCCATAAGCCAACGAGCGCGATTTGGTTTGGATTCGGACAAGCAAAGTGCACGTATTCTAAAATATAGCCATTTGATGATGGTTGCCACCGTCATGTTTTTTGTATTGAGCTGTGTTGCTTCTTTATCACCCCATGATTTAATGCTGGCAAAAGAGCAAAACGTCAACATACTGTCT
>CAISSD010000200.1 GCA_903887975.1 uncultured Legionellaceae bacterium
AATCATTTCATACAAATAATTAGCCCCGATGGCCATGGACTGATTGTTTAAAGCAACTCCTCCTGTCCACATTGTGCCATAATTTGAGTTGCTTGGTTGATTAAATATACTTGTTCCTGGACAAGTACCGGTGGCCAGCGATTGTAAATATAATCCTGTGACGGTATGTGAGCTTGAAGTAGAAATGCTAATGTTAGATGAACTATCAGCATGCACAAGATCACAGCACAATAACATAAACAACGTGATATTGAGTAATTTTTTTTTCATAAAATGGCGCCTAAATAGAGTTTGAATGGCAGACATGTTAGCATGGATTAAGTACGTGTGATTTTCAAGGAGTATGGAGTGAAAAAAAGATGTATTCTTTTATTCATCGTTAGCCAGTGTTACTTATCTGCATTACATGCAACACAACATAGCAAATTACCTATGCTTGAAATGTCATTCAGTAATAAGCAAGGATTTATAACTCATCGCGATTTATTGGGGGCAACAACTTCTGGCATAAGTATAAAAAACGTATCAACCAGTACGTATAATCTTACCTGGATTTATATTCAAACCTTATACAGCCCTCAGGGGCCGGAGGGTATAAATTATGGTGCCGCAGTAGGAGCGTTGTGGTCGAATGTTACATTAGCCCCTTCAGCGACCACCAATGTTGGCGCTAATTTTTTATACAACATGATCATGAATTATCTTTATCAAAATAATCTCTCGACAACCAGCGGGGATGTTTTCACACCCGGAAATATTAACGGTACCCCATGGTTGTTATTTTTAGGAGTCGTGGAAGGACCTACGATCACCACAACATACACAATTTCATCCACACTGGGGCATGGCAATGATTTGGTGTACATCGACCAAAATCCTTCCACATCATACAGTCAACAAATTTGTGTGACGTGTAATGATGCATCACAAACCTGTGTGCTCCAGTCCGGTAGTGTTTGTTATCATACAAATGGCACATCCAGCGCTGTACAGGATATCCCTTGTAACCTGGATGGTTCTACGGGTTGTGCTGCAGGGATTTATCCTCCTGCATAACATGACGTGTACGTTTTACAGCGAAAAACATTGCTGCACTTCTTATGGCAAAGCCCTATATAGGCGACATACTTTGACCCATTTTTTGAAAAGCCGTCATGACTTTCGAGTTTTTAAGCTCATCCGCCTCATAGATTTCTTTGGTACGTTCATCGTTTAATGCTTGTATTTTTCGGAAAAAAGGAAGGAAACTTATTCCAGAATCGATTTCTTGCTGCTCCAATTCTTCATAATAAGCAACCAAACGGGTTTTTCCCATTTTTTGAGCCATTACATCTGGAAGCCTGTCTCTGAAAGTACCCATGGTTTCATCATTAATCTGTTTCGTTGGATCGCCGCCTGCGGCTTTTAAGCGACGAAGTAGGGTGTCATCATCGTCTTTTAAGGCTTTTTTGATGAGGGCGTCGTACAGTAATTTTGATATGGCGAACCAGTTACTGACTTGTAAATGATCACTAGCACAATCATAGTTCGGGTTGGCTCGACACTCCATATCTTTAAGGTCTAATTGCGCCTTAATTAGCTTTTGTACACAATGCCATTGCAACTGGCCATTTTGGCGTTCAATAGCATCGATGCCTTTATCTTGATGTTTTATCAATAGTTTAATAATTTCAATATCCGCGCAATATGAAAGTGCAAAATCAAAAGATGATCTTTCGTTATAAGTATACGAGGCTGAGGTAAAATTGGGATGATTTAAAATATAATCAATAAGCTCGAGATATTCGGGTGTGTTTTTATCTTTTAAAATGACCTTCATCAAAATGGTATGATTGTTTGAATCAAGTGCATTCAAATCGATTGAAGGGTGATTGATAATGTATTCTTTGGCGGCTGCAAATTCACTTTTTTTAATTAAATTATATAAATCTTTATCCAGCGTCATGCCCTGCTCCCAAAAAAATATTAAAATTGGCAGGCCGCATGATACCATGTTCAAGTATAAAAATAAACCAAAAAATGGTGGCTAAATTTTACAAATGATTAAAGGTCTTATTCGATGAAGGTTGTAGGTTTAGCGATTGATAAATCTGTTTTATCTTACCCTGTTGTATTGGCAGTTGCTTTTTTTCAGGATTTTTTTCAGCCAAATCACCTAATTTATCGCGAACCAGATTTAAATACTTCAAATTTAATTGCCTAAAATTTTTATCAGTCAACTGCTCCAATAAAGGTTGTACGGAATTATCATCGTCGTCCTCAGCAAATTCAATTAGTTTTTCTTTGATATCACTTACAAGATTCTTAACATCATCGGTCATCTCAACCATGACATCCTCATCTTGTTGCTTGACCTTTTGAAGTTCATCTTTAAACTTTTGCTGAACCACAACCGGTTCTTCAGGCATCTCTTGCGGCGAAACAACCAGAGCGGTTAATTCAGCACTTACTTTTTGTTTCGATTGTTCCGTTAAAAATAGTTCAACTTGTGTTAAAACTGGAATCATTAAATGCAACTCATGTTCATCCTGTTTCAGAATGTCGGCTTTTAATCTGAAAAAAACTTGAGCTATACCCAATGCAAATCAGTTTTCGGTTTCTACACACCAAGGATCTGGAAATTTTTAGTCAACAATGTGATTAATTTATCATT
>CAISSD010000201.1 GCA_903887975.1 uncultured Legionellaceae bacterium
ATTGCTCCCTCATTCCAATAAGTGGTTCTTCATAAATAGAGTCATTTGTTTTAAATAAATCATTAATTTTATCATCAATCTTTTTTTTAAAGAGTTCTTTTGCTTCATCAGTAAATTTATTTTCAGATAAGGTTTTAAATTCTTGATTGAACAATACTGCAAAATCTTGTTTGTCTTGCTCATGTAAAATTTCATCCCCTTGGATAATTTTTTCAAAATCATTTAAAAATGTTTTCTCACTTAATGATGGAACAAATTGTAAAAAATAATCATCGTCATCAGTCGTATCTTTTGTCATCACAAGTTCCCTCCAAAAAAAAATCCCTTTTAATCATTATAGAACATATTTGAACACTCAGTGATTTCTCCCCCCTTGACCACACCCCATATCTCCACTACATTATTTCCATACTCACCCACCATGACACGGTTATGATGCCCTTATGCCTTGCCACCCAAAATGAACATCTTTTAACCCTCACACTGAATCGCCCTGATAAACTCAACACCTTAACGGTTGATGTATTAAACGAGCTTTCCAAGCATTTGGACGAAGCCGCTCAAGACGCTTCTATTCGTGGTGTACTCATCAACGGCTCAGGCAAAGCCTTTTGTGCCGGGGCTGATGTGTCGCAGTTTGCCTCTTTTGATGCCCTCAAAGGCCATGCATTCGCAACATTAGGACAAAAAGTATTTCGCCAGCTCGAAACCTTGGGCAAACCCTCTATGGCCGTGATACATGGCTTTGCACTGGGTGGTGGCTGTGAGCTCGCCATGGCCGCGACATTTCGCATCGCGGCACAGGATGCACGCCTTGGGCAGCCAGAAATTAAATTGGGTATTATCCCAGGGTTTGGTGGCACGCAACGATTGGCACGACTTGTGGGTAAAGGTCGGGCTTTGGATTTGTGTTTGACAGGGCGCTTGATTGATGCAGAAACGGCGCTCAATTGGGGATTGTTGAATGAACTTACCACGCCTGATGCATTATTAAATCGTGCGACACTTTGGATGAATGAAGTGATGGCCATGCCACCCTTGGCATTAAAAAGCGCGATGAGTGTGATTGATGCAGGTTTTGATTTACCACTAACTGATGCCATGAATCTTGAAGCACTGCATTTTGCCAATCTTTGTGCTTCAGAAGATAAAAACGAAGGTGTTGCGGCATTTTTGGGAAAACGTCAGCCGATGTTCAAAGGACGGTAATCATGAATGAGGTGTTGTTCACTCAAGAGCGTCATTTGGGAATCATCACGCTGAATCGACCAAAAGCATTAAATGCACTAAACCATGAAATGACCGTTGCCATTATGGCGCAATTACAGTGTTGGGCAGAAGATGCCTCTATTGCAGCGGTTTTGATTCGCGCGGTTCCAGGACGTGCTTTTTGTGCAGGCGGCGATATTCGTTGGATTTATGAAATGGGCCAACATGATAAAGATTCGGCCATGGATTATTTTCGCTGGGAATACAAACTAAATCATATGATTCATGAATACCCTAAACCTTATATTGCACTCATGGATGGCTTTACCATGGGTGGTGGTGTTGGGGTGTCTTTGCATGGTGCTTATCGTGTGGCGGGTGATGGATTTGTTTTTGCCATGCCTGAAACCACCATTGGATTTTTCCCCGACATTGGTGCAAGTTATTTGCTGCATGGTTGTCCGGGATTTGTGAGCACTTATTTGGCCCTAACTGGCGATAGGCTATACCATCAACAGGCATTGGCGGTTGGATTGGTTGATTATCATCTGAGTTCGGCTTCGCTCGATGTTTTGGTTGATGAACTTCAGAGCATGGATTTACAGGTGGCGGTTGATGAGCAGATTAAAGCATGTCTTTCAAAATATGCTTTACCCAAAAAGTCCAATGCATGGGATGAAGATATTCTTCAGCACATCAATCAATGTTTTAAGTTTGATGCGGTTGAAGACATTATTCAGGCATTAAGCATGCAAAATAATGCATGGTCTAAGCGTGTGCTGCACGATTTGGCTTATAAAGCCCCCAAAAGCCTCAAAGTCACGTTGATGCAAATGCAAAAAACCAAAAATATGTCATTGGCTGAATGTTTGGCCGTTGATGGGGTGTTGGTGAACCATTTTTTGCATGATCACGATTTTTATGAAGGAGTGAGAGCGCTTTTAATTGATATAGATCGTAACCCCAAATGGCGTCCAAAGACGTTGGTTGAGGTTACGGATGAGATGGTGTTGGATTATTTTATTTAAACGAGGGTAAATGTTCACTGCTTGAGCTTTTAGAAGCGGCAATTTCGGGTTTATAAAACACGGGGCTTGAGCCACTTCTGCTGCTTAGCGTTTCGGTCGATTCTGTTGGCTTGATCCCACGACTTTTTTGTTCTTCTTGGAGTTCGATTAAAGAAGCTTGAAGAGAAGTATATTTTGTTGATAATGATTTCTCTTCAAAATTTTTTATTCGATTTTTTTCAAGGTTTAATTCTTTTTTTATACGTTTAATTTCTAGATTTAAATCTTCTGCATTCACAACAAACAACTCCTCTTCAATGTTAATGGGTTAAAGCATCTAAATATTTTTCCGCATCCAATGCCGCCATGCAGCCAAATCCTGCTGAGGTCACGGCTTGACGATAGACATGATCCGCCACATCACCACAGGCAAAAACGCCATCAATGTTGGTGGCGGTCGCCATGCCCTCTAGTCCTGATTTTATGGTTAAATAACCATCTTTCATGGTCAGCTGATTTTGAAAAAGATCGGTGTTTGGCGTGTGGCCAATGGCAATAAATACCCCATCGACCGCGCATTCTTGGGTGCCTTGGTTTTCAACATCGCGAAGACGAACCCCAGTAACCTTCATGCCATCGCCCAAAACTTCTTCCAATTGATGGTTCCAAATGATGCGAATATTGCCTTCTTTGGCTTTTTTAAACAGCTGATCCTGAAGGATTTTTTCCGAACGAAGGCTGTCACGACGATGAATCAGCGTCACGGTTTTGGCAATATTGGATAAATACAACGCCTCTTCCACCGCGGTATTACCACCACCAATCACGCACACGTCTTTTTGTCTAAAGAAAAAACCATCACACGTGGCACATGCCGAAACGCCACGTCCTTGATAGATTTTTTCGGATTCCAAACCCAAATAACGCGCACTGGCGCCTGTTGCAATGATTAAAGCATCGCAGGTGTAGCGGGTGGTATCGCCTTTTAATACAAAAGGGCGCGTATTGAGATTGGC
>CAISSD010000202.1 GCA_903887975.1 uncultured Legionellaceae bacterium
CTTGACGACGTTGATTTTGCGCCTTATGACTCATCTGTCAAATCCATTGGCATGCAAAACCCAACAAGAATCAACCCTGTCGATACGGGTGCCTATGCCACCATTATTCTCGTCATGTTGACTTTTGCAATCAGACCATTCATCTCACGCCCTGTTTCAAAAAACAAGTCTGAAAAAATCAAAGCCTTGGATGAGACAAAATCCCACATTCCTCAACCTATGCCCATCAATCAGCTACAGAACTTAATTTTATTCACCAACGCTTATCATCCACTGCCTTCTATTGAAGCGCCAAAGCCACTAATGAACATTCCAAACAAAGCAATGATGCAATTTTTAAAAACTTCAGCCACAGCCTTGAAGAAGCTAAACGAACACCTTGAACATCAAATTCAACATGCTCAAAATCCAAGATACCAAACGTTGTTAAAGCAATTTCATGAGCACTTAAACCATGATATGAAAAAGATTTTCAATACACAAACTTGGGATCTTACAACTGAAAACATTCAGTCTTTTAAAGAAAAACATGGTGCTTCGTTAAACACCATGAAAACAGCTTGCGCTGAGGAGCCTTTCTTTAAAGCGATTTACCACCACATCATGCAATTCATCACTGATGTGTATGAAGGCTTAAAACGATGTCTAAAAGGTTCTGAAAAACCTTATGAAGGTACTTTTTTCCATACTTATCAAACCCCAGAAAGCAAAGCATGGCAAGAACTGGACCTGGATCTCAACCCCTGGTTTGATGCTTTGGCACAAACCACTTTCATCGCCAACCATTCATAAGGAGCAACCAATGACGTCTTTACAAAATCATGCTCAATGGTTTCAAACTAAAGCAAAAAGCCGTCATAAGCTTTCTTCTGAAATTTATGACGCCCAAACAACCTGTTATGGCGTCGGATCTGAAATGACGCTTCTAGAAACGCCTTATTTAAACGCAAAATATCATCTTGATGCGTTATGGTATCCACTCTATAACTTTATCAATTTATTGCTTGATGCCATCCGTCTTGTTATAGGGATCTTTTTATACATTGGCTCGCTTTTCGCTGCAGACGAAAAAGCCCAAACACTCATTGGTGATGGAATACTTCATGAAGCATGCGCTGTTAGCTTTGATCTCATGAATACTTATTTGTCTATTATTTCACTGATATCACGAACCGTTTCAAGCATCATCAATGGTTACGCCGCCGATATGGCAAAAGAAACAACTTATAACGCATTAACAGAAGTCGGTACATGGGATTTTTTTGCAAACATTGGTGCTGGTGTGGCAAAAGCGCTTACCCATGTTGCTTTAAGACCCATTGAAGAAAATATAAGTCATAAAACATTCCAGTTTTAATCGGAGAGGGCTTTAGATTAAGCCCTTAGTTGCTTGGCTTGATTAATGATTTCATCAGTTAGATGAATCATTGGATTTTCTTTGATTCGTAAAGAGCGCGCTTTTGTAAGAATATTTTGTTCAAATCGACGGCCCCTGTTCACAACCAAAGAAAAAAATATTGATAAATAAACCCTAAAAAGTTATGGTATTTAAAATCAATCCCACGCTATTAAAAATCAGGAGTCATCATGCGAACTTTAATTTTATCTGGATTAATGGCCCTATCCGGCGCGCTTTTCGCCAGCAACACCCCAGGTGATGTCAATTTTGGGCTGGATGCAAGCCCTGATAATCATGCCTATAAATTTAGATTGATTGTTAATGGTGGTGCCATCACGTTTCCAACAGGATGTGTGGCTCCCGACACAGGCTTGGCTCAGGCATTATCAAATGGCGCCATCGGGGTTTCCACCGCGCGTTTGACCCTACAAGCTTCTGATTGTACCAAAGCACAGGACTCTTGGGTGACACTAAGC
>CAISSD010000203.1 GCA_903887975.1 uncultured Legionellaceae bacterium
CCATACGAAGCGCATGTCGGGTGATGAGATAAGCTCGGGCAATGGCTGGAACTGGTGCACCGGTTTCATCTTGAAGCCGGTGTATGAAACTAAAACCGACCTCATTAACGATGAGGTTACTGATTTTGGTTGCAATAATTTCACGCTTCAAAGGATGTTGATTCATGGGTTCTATAAATTGCTCATCCCACATCGGCGATGGGAAACAAGCCCTAAAATAACTGCTCAAATAAGGATCTTCAGGGACATCTGATCCCAATAATGATTCTTTAAAAATAATTTTACTGTAACAAAGCAGTACGGCAATACTTGGCGCACTCAAACCTTGACCCAATAATTTATTTTCCATAAGCGATGCATCATCAGGCAAATACTCAAGCTTGCGATCCAATTTACCCAAACGCTCCAACTCGTTAATATAGCGAACATGCAACTCCAAATTGCGCATGGCTTGACTTGATGCAAGACTTATCGCTCGGGTTTGTAAATAATTCTCACGCAACACCAACTGTGCCACTTCCTGCGTCATACTTGCCAACAATTCATTTCGTTGCTTCATGGTCAAATCGCCTGAAGCCACAATGCTGTTGAGTAATATCTTAAGGTTCACTTCTTTGTCTGAACAACTCACACCTGCCGAGTTATCAATAAAATCGGTATAAATTAAACCACCTTTTTTAGCGTATTCAATACGCGCCAGTTGTGTCAAACCAAGATTGCCACCCTCACCCACCACAGCACAATTTAATTCACAACCATTCACCCGAATCAAGTCATTGGTTCTATCACCCACCTCAAGATTCGTCTCAGAACTTGCTTTGACAAACGTACCAATGCCTGCGCTCCACAATAAATCATAGGACGATGTCAAAATGGCTTTGATCAATTCATTAGGCTCAATACTGGTTTGCTTGATGCCAAAGATTTTTTTCATCTCGCGACTAACAGGAATCGATTTGGCTTTGCGACTAAACACACCACCACCGCTGGATAGAAGCTTGGCGTCATAATCTTCCCAAGTAGAACGCGGTAGATGAAACAATCGCTCACGCTCCGCAAAACTCCGTTTGGCATCGGGAGTCGGATCAATAAAAATATGCGCGTGATTAAATGCGGCAATCAACTGGATGTGCTTGGACAACAACATTCCATTACCAAAAACATCACCCGACATATCACCAATACCCACCACCGTAAATTCGCTGGTTTGTGTGTTTTTACCCAACTCATAAAAATGACGTTTGACAGACTCCCAAGCCCCTTTTGCAGTAATCCCCATTTTCTTGTGATCATAACCAATCGACCCACCCGAAGCAAAAGCATCGCCCAACCAAAAACCGTACTCCAAAGAAATGGCATTGGCAATATCTGAAAAAGTTGCGGTACCTTTGTCAGCGGCGACCACCAAATAAGCATCATCGTCATCAAAACACACCACATCCAAAGGTTTGACCACGTGGCCTTCAACCAAGTTGTCTGTAATGTCCAAAAGGCCGCGAATAAATTGCTGATAACACCCAATCCCCTCAGCCATCAAAGCCTCACGTGAGGCATGACTCATATCGCGTTTTAAAACAAAACCACCTTTGGCACCACTGGGCACAATCACCGCATTTTTAACTTGCTGCGCTTTCATCAAGCCCAAAACTTCCGTTCGATAATCTTCTTTACGATCAGACCAACGCAATCCACCTCGCGCCACTTTACTTGAACGCAAATGAATGCCCTCAAAGCTTGGTGCATAAACAAAAATTTCATACATGGGATGAGGTTTAGGCAATCCAGGAACTTTGTTGCTTTTTAATTTAATGGAAATATACGATTTTGGTTCTTGATTCACTGCTTGATAATAATTGGTTCGCTCAGTGGCCGAAATCACATGGATGTATTGTCTGATGATTTTATCTTCATCCAAATTATCAACGTGTTCTAAATCGATATAAATTTCTTGCACCAAAGCTTCAAACGCTTTTTTTCTATCCAAAACCAACAAGGGATCAAATCGTAAAGCAAACAATTGGACGAGTTTCTTAGCAATGACCGCATGTTTGATGATGGCCGATTCAATATAATCTTGACTAAACGTAAAACCAATTTGTTTGAAATATTTGGCATAAGTTCTTAAGCAGGCAACTTGACGCCAGTTAAGACCGGCCAACAAAACCAACTGATTAAATCCATCATTTTCTGCCAAACCAAACCAAATTTTGGCAAATGCTGTTTCAAAAAGCGCTTTAAGCGTGTCAAGCTCGGGATCAATCTCTTGCACGCCTTCCAAAGAAAATTCGTTGATCCAAGCGGTTGTTTTGTCTTCAAAAATCAACTCGTAAGGACGCTCACTAATGGCTCTTAAGCCTAAATTTTCAATAATGGGCAAAACATCTGATAATGGAATGGTTTCGTCTTTTTGATATATTTTAAAGCGAAAATGCATGCTTGACTCATCCATTGGACGATAAAAATTCATCACCAAAGGAACATGTTCAGAAATTTGTTCAAGATGCTTGATGTCATGAACCGCCGTACGTGGCGAAAAACTTGCAATATAACCCGCAGGAAAGACCGATTTATAACGCATAAAAAGACGATTGGCCTCTTCCTCGCTATACGTTTCCATCAACAATTGATTCACATCATCAGCCCAAAGACGCCCAACACGAATCAATTGTTCTTCAATATCTTTATAATCAAAATCTGTTGGACCTTGTGGATCAATCCGCACAATAAAGTGAATACGCGCCAACACTGATTCTGAAAAATAAGTGGTAAAGGTAATTTCTTGTGCATTAAATCGCTCTTGCAAAACCGCTTGTAAACATGAACGCAAATTGGTATTGAAGCGATCCCTTGGCACATAAACCAAGCAAGACACAAATCGATGATAGATGTCCATTCGCGCAAACATCCGAATACGCGAACGTTCTTGCATGTAAAAAACACCCATACTGATTTCCAACAATTCTTCTTCTGAGGCTTGAATCAGTTCATCACGTGGCAAAGTATCTAAAATATTCAACAAGATTTTACTGGCATGACTTCTAGGGCTTAAATTAGAGCGCTCCATAATGGCTGCAACTTTGTGCCGTAAAAAAGGGATGTGCTTGGGATTGGTGTTGTAGGCCGCTGAGGTATACAAACCGATAATGCGTCGCTCCCCAATCACAACACCCTCTAGATTAAAGCGTTTGATGCCAATGTAATCGGCATAAGCATCTCGGTGCACCGTTGCCAAAGTATGGGTTTTTGAAACCACCAAAATATGCGGTGATACCGATTGCGCCTGTGCATCAGGTGACATTTCAGAAATACTCACAGCACTAGGATGGCTTAATTCATCGCGCAAAATACCAAAGCCAGTGTTGGGCAATGGTTTTAAAATAATTTCCTGAGCATCACGCACCAGCTCATAATCACGAATACCTAAAAAAGTAAAATGGTGATCTTCAAGCCATTTCAAAAAAGCAATGGTTTCTGAGACTTCATGCTGATCCAACACCAATGGCGCTTGACTCAATTCATCAATGGACGCATGAACCAACGCCCGCATGGGTTGCCAGTCCTGAACCACAACGGCTGTATCTCGCAATGCTTGCATGAGTTGGTCATGCAAATTTTTAATACAAACCGGATCCACTTGCCTATCAATTTCCATCCAAATGGGTGCATCAATTTGCATGCCATCCTCAGGTGGCGCATTTCGGGGTAACACTTTAATCACTTGATTTGAAGCATCACGAATCAATTTAACGCCACCCATATGGATGATTAAATGCGATTCAATCCCCATACGACGACACACCATTCGTAAAGAATCGACAATGAATGGCATATCCGCACAAACCAACTCCACAACCGTGTGTTTATCTTGCCAACCATCTCGCTCGTAATCTGGATTATAAATTCGAAGTTTGGTCTCATCAGGCGCACGCTTTTGAATTAAAGACCAAAAATTAACCATTGAACCATACAAATCATCCATCACCCACGATTGCAAATCTTCCATGGCGACTGTGCTTAATATTTGTCTGATGAACTCTGAACATTGTGAAGCCACTTCTTGGGGCATTTTTTCACAAACGTTTGCAACGACTTCATCAATAATTAAATTTTTACCTTCTTCAAATTTATGGTACATGAACAAACCTCATTAATAGGATTCAATAAACACATTCAAGCCAACATACGCCCATGTTGCAAGCTCAATGATATCAGCATTTTTCATTCGAATGCAGCCTCGCGATCCAACTTCGCCCATGGTGGTCTCATCCGGTGTACCATGAATGTAGATGTAACGCGAAAAACTATCTACGGTTCCACCTTGATTAAAACCCGGCTCCAAACCTTCCAACCGCAAAATTCGCGTCAATATCCAATCTCGAGTTGGATGTTGCGCGGCCAGCTCAGGACTATAAATTTCCCCTGTCCAAACGCGTCCAATAAAAACATAATTCGGCGCAGCATCCAACCCAATGATGGAATGAATCGCATGTCGCCCTCTTGGGGTACATTCACTACCCTCTTCTTCACCCAAACCATTTTTTGCCGTTGACACAATATAGCGATGGACCAATTGATTGTCTTCATAACAACTTAATGTTTGCAACTGGGGTGAAACAACCATCAATCGCCCTTTATTAGGGTTCATTTTTTCCAATCATCAACGATTTGACATTCACGAATGATAACATGCCTTCCATGGATAATTCACGCCCAAATCCAGATTCTTTAATGCCGCCAAATGGTAATTGGGGATCTGAACGCACAAAATCATTCACCGCGCACATCCCAACGTTTAATTGCGCTGCAATCAAACGTCCTTTGGATTCATTTTGAGTAAATACCGCAGCACCCAAACCAAAACACGTTTGATTGGCAAGTGTCACGGCTTCTTGTTCATCTTTCGCCACAATAACAGCAATCACAGGTCCAAACAATTCTTCATCAAAAGCCGGCATTCCCGGTGCAACATGGGTCAATAACGTTGGGGGATAAAAAAATCCAGTTTTTTGGGGGATTATCCCGCCCAGTTCAAGACGTGCGCCGCACTTGACACTTTTTAACACTTGTTGATGCAAAACATCACGCAAATCAAGACGTGCCAAGGGTCCCAATTGAAATGAATCCATCAATTTTTTTAACAAACCAACCAAATCAGGCAATACCTCGGACACCACAATCACTCTTTTGGCCGAAACACAAACCTGACCTGCATTATTCAGTCTTGACGCAATAATACAACCCGCTGCATGCTCTAAGTCCGCATCACTCAAAACCAAATAGGGGTCGCTTCCACCAAGTTCCAACACCACTTTTTTTAAATGCGCACCCGCGCTGGATGCAACCATACGCCCAGCGTTTTGACTGCCCGTTAAAGAAACACCAACCACAACAGGGTGTGCAATCACATCACGAATCACATCCACATCAATCATCAAATCCTGAAACAATCCTTCAGGAAATCCGACATCAGTAAAAAGTTCACTCAACACACGCCCTGTGCCAAAACATTGGGGCGCATGTTTTAAAATAAAACCATTACCCGCCAATAATTGTGGAATAGCCAGCCGCAAAACCTGCCAAAATGGGAAGTTCCAAGGCATAATGCCTAAAACAACCCCCAAGGGCTCATAATGAACTTCAGCATGTAAAGATTCTGATACAATGCGTCTTGATGCCAGATAATGTGGTGTATACTCCACATAATGCAGACACAAGCGAACACATTTTTCAATCTCTGCCACACCCTGTGCCAGGGGTTTACCCATTTCATTGACCATAAGCTTCGCGTACTCTACCTTGTTTTTTTCCAAAGCATCAGCAAACGCTTTCACCAATGTCAGGCGATGATCTAATGGAACCATACGCCATTCCAAATAGCGACGGTGTGTGACCTCCAGAATGGGCAAAACTTCTTTAAAAGTTAACAATTCATAAGTCGCATGAATGGCTTCGGTGGTTGGATTAATCACTTGATATTGACTCATAAAAATCACGCGCAAAA
This sequence comes from uncultured Legionellaceae bacterium, assembly GCA_903887975.1. Taxonomy (GTDB): domain Bacteria; phylum Pseudomonadota; class Gammaproteobacteria; order Legionellales; family Legionellaceae; genus CAISSD01. The sequence continues at coordinate 6,002 of CAISSD010000203.1, forward strand.
AATTAAATATAACCAGTATAAATCATTTAGATATTGCGATACAGCAACTCTTTTTGGTAACATGATTGAGATTTGAGTTAATGAGATTACTTATGTTCTTCCTGAAAAAATCAAGCATCATCACTGTATTATTATTTTTATCGTCCATGAACCATGCCACAACATTTCCCCGTGGTTGTGAGGTGGGTGGCGGTGGTTATGGTTTTGACAAAAACAATCTTATTTTAAACAATAGTGGCCAACAAACACTGTTCTTAATGCAAAATCACAGTGAAATTTCCATTCAACTAGAGCACATCGAAAATGTTGAGGTGTTCATGAGTCCGAAATTAGAAGCCCATATTGGGCCACAACAATGGGCAGCTTTTGCCTCCGACATTGCCAACACCAATTTCAGATGCAGTCAATCCATAGAGGGACAAAGCGTTACCGTTGATTGCAAAGATTATTTAACCCTATGTCAGTATCCAAGAGTGAAGTTTGCCCTAAGCAACAAAGGCAATTATTGGATCTCAACCAATAAAAGCATGCAACAAGTGATTCAAGAAGCCACAAAAAAAGGTATTTTTTTACATTGGTAAGGAAGCAATATGGCAAAAACATCATCAAATATGGTACCACTTGGCAGCTTAGCCCCTGAATTTTCTTTACCAGATGCGGTATCGGGAAAGCTCATTACCCTAAATACCCACCCTTCCCCCAAAGCCTGGGTCATTATGTTTTTGTGCAATCATTGCCCTTATGTGCATCACATCATTCAAGGCTTGGTACAACTGGTTGATGATTATCAAAAGAAAAACATTTGTTTTATTGGCATCAATGCCAACGATGTGAGTCAATATCCAGACGACTCCCCCGCCCATATGAAAACTTTTGCAGCGCAAAACCATTATCATTTTCCCTACTTATTTGATGCGACTCAAGAAGTTGCCAAAGCGTATCAGGCTGCATGTACACCTGATTTTTATGTATTTGATGCCGATAAAAAATTAATCTATCGGGGTCAATTGGATGATGCGCGCCCTGGCAACAATAGCCCCAATGATGGTCATTCGATTCGTCAAGCGCTTGATGCAGTATTAAACCATCAAAGCATTGTTGGCATTCAAAAACCAAGCCTCGGATGCAACATCAAATGGAAAATCGAGGATTAGAACGTGCATTAATTTGCTCGATTTTAAACAAAACCTTTACATCACCAATGCCGAGCAACATCAATTCATCGATGTTGTATCGCTTGGCATTACGCCATCGTGTTGGACATCAGATTCAACAAGCAATCCCAGATATCGATTTATTCAACCATTATTGCAAAAATTCTCAACGAAAAATCTTCATGCATGCTTGTGAAACCATTCGCATCAGCAATGTTTTCAACCTACATTCAATCAAACATTGCTTTGTAAAAGGCCCCTTACTTAATGTTCATCTTTATGGTGCACTAAACACCAGACCTTGTCGGGATCTTGATGTTTGGGTACCTTTAACGCATTACCAACAAGCCATGTCGTGTTTAGAGCAATTGGGTTATCAACAAAAAACGCCACTTTATCCCTTGGTTGGTTTTAAAAAAAAATACTTCTTAAAGCATCACCATGACACCACTTGGTTTCATCCGACTCATAAAATATGGGTTGAATTGCATTTTAAATTAAGTCACGAAGGGTTGAATTTTTTTACATTCAATCAAGTGGCTTTTCAAAACATCACCTTGCTTAACCAGCCCATTACAACGTTAAGCGATGATTATCATCTGCTGTATTTGATGATGCATGGCGCCATGCATGCGTGGAGTCGACTTCGTTGGTTGCATGATGTGGCTTTATACCTTGAAAGTAATCGCTGCGACTTAAATCACGTTAAACATTTGGCACAACAACGACAATGCGAACATGTGATGTTGCAAACGTTTATTTTATTAAAAAAATACTTCAACATTAAAAATAAAGTGATTGATGATTGGTTACAAAACCCCAGTCGACAAGTCATCAAACTAGCCGAGCTCGCTGAGTGTTTCATGCATACCGATTATGAAATTCATCAAGGCATGAAAAACATCAAAATGTTTTATACCTATCGCATTTATTTGCTGCATTTGGCGGTTCGGGGTCAAAAAACCAAAGTCATGCTGGGTGACTTATTTAAAATTGATAAAGTGTTTCCGTATGTATTCATACCAAAAGGTTTTGGGTTTTTATATTATTTAATTTACCCCATTTGGGTTGTGCGGCAATTTTTTCGAAAGCGTTGTGTTGCAGATTAATTGTTTTCTAATGCTTTTATCTGATTCATTGGACTTTGGACAAAGTAAGATCTGGGGGTTACGTGCCCGCGCCCGTGAGCGTGCCCTTGCCCGATCAGTTTGACCTTTGCGCCATTTTACTCAGCATACTAACAATTCAAATAAGTAAAGCCCTACCTGCCTGATAATTAGCTTCGTGTATAATGTTAAGTCGTTTAGCTACGTCAAGTATTGCTGCACTTTCTGTCGCTGATCGCTTTGCCATTCGATAGAACCTGCTTTTTTTCATTTACAGAGAATTCACCGGATCCTTCAGCTATATTTAATGATATTGATGTTCCTGCTCGTTGTAGCTGATCAGTTAAATAAGCCCTGCCTCGAGGAAATGACCCAGTAATCTTGTCGATCAAAACGACAACCTCAATAGACGCTTGATACACGTCCAGTTTTTCAAAATCAAAATAACTCATAGTGGATTTCCATATATCCCGATAATACGATTTGGACTGTTTAAAATGACTTCCTTAAGGCATAAAACAGCAGTACCATTCAGATTTTTTCTAGCCAGACAATAATATTTAAAGTACGGATGCTGCCTTATGCTGGAAGAGATTGTACCTGTTTTAAAAAATTTCCGCGATAAAATTTATCGGTTTTTTCCTTCACGACAAGATGCTGCAATGGAACTTGTTGATGCATTATCGAGCAACAAAACGGCAACAAGCGTTGTTGAGTTATCTTTAAGCCCATTGCATCGACGCAATTACTGTAGCATTACACGGGTTCTGGATGAGTCCAGGTCCCCGGATTCTGCGGTTGCACAGCAACAAGAACAGGCGTTAACGAAGATTCTTTCAAGTCTGTGCCATCAAGAACAGCAACAACGTGCATTTCATTTGTTTGCAGTAGACTGCACTCCGGAGCCACGGGTTTTCTCTCCGACACTGGAGGATAGAAGTTTTGTTTATGCGCCAAATACTGTGTGTGGGAACAAACCGGTAACGATTGGCCACAAGTACAGCATTGCGGCTTACTTGCCAGAAAAAACAAGTGCGAATACACCATGGCTAATCCCTTTGGCATGCACGCGTGTTGATACAACTCAAAATGGCGAGTTGGTTGGAATGGAACAAATTGCTGCCTGCATCAAATCGCAAAGTATTTTCTCAAGCCAGCTCGCTGTCTCCCTGGGCGATACAGCATACAACAGTCCATTGTGTTTGAGTATTGCAAAAAACAATGACAATCAGATCCACGTAAGCCGCAGCAGGAATAACAGGAAGTTTTTTTATCCCCACATCACGGAAGATACAACAGAACCCAAACGTGGCCGTCCAAAAGCATATGGTGATGTTCATGCATTAAATAATCCTGCAACCTGGAGAGAGCCAGATGCAAGCATTGAATTTTCACAAATCAGTGCTCAGGGAAAAATTCAGATCATAAAAATAGACTGTTGGGACGAGGTGATCATGAGAGGCAAAAAAGGCGCCAAGCTCTCTTGCAGGCAAAAGACGCCTGGAGTTATCGTTACCAGATATTTTCAATAGCTATCGCCAGCGGTTTGATATTGAACATTTCTTCAGATTTGGAAAAAACAGGCTGTTGATGGATAAAATACAAACGCCTGATGTTAGGCACGAAGAATCCTGGTGGCAGCTTGTAATGATTGCCTATGCTCAGTTATATTTGTCGCGCTTCATTGCAAATAACTTCCCAAATCCATGGGAAAAATATCTGCCTTCATTCAAGACAAATGGATCAATAAAACAACCAACGCAAGTCCAGAATGATTTTGAACGAATTATTCAATGGATTGGGACACCAGCCAAGCCACCCATACCTCGAAAAAAAGCACCAGGTCGGCAA
>CAISSD010000204.1 GCA_903887975.1 uncultured Legionellaceae bacterium
AAAGCCTGAACGCGCGCCAAGGCTCCCTCACGCCGGCACATGGCTTGTTGGGAAAACCACTTATCCAGCACCAAATCATTGTGCTGCCACTGCTCATAAAAATAAGCCACCGCTTCCTCTGATGCTTTAAGATCCGTCGCATTCACCAACAACGAAAAAGCATTCAATTGGCAACTCATGGTTTTGGCATGCTCCAATTGTCGCCGACACAAAGGCAACATTTTTTCCTCATCGGCATGCATCAACAACCACAAGCAACGATGACGAAATTGTCGTCGCATCATCGATTTGGCATGCATGAGCCCATCGTCAGTCAACTGTTTAAATTGCTCTTTAGCAATAAAATACAAGGCTGACGCCAATTGTTCTCGATAAAAATCCATAACCTGATGAACTTTGTCCACATCGACATCACAAGCGCCTAACACCCAATCTTCGTAACTCGGGGGGGTCAATAACAGTGCTCGTAAAGCCATATCTGTGGTGTCATGTTCTGCAACATCATGAAAAACATCCAACAGATCCTGCGGCACATGCCAATTGGCTCTTGGCGCCTCATAGCAAGCACGCCAACAATCCAACGTGAGTCTTTGTAAGGCTTCCCATCGTGAAAACCCATTGGATTCAAAACGCGTCAACGCCAATAAATCTTCTCGACTTTGCTCAAATTGCAATTGTATGGGGGCTGAAAAATCACGCAACAAAGAAACCACGGGACGAGCAGTCAATCCATCCACATAAAATGTTTGCGATTTTTCTTTGAGCACCAATAAAGGCTCATTTAAAGAAATTTCTTCCCCATTGGCTGTAAACAAAGCCATCTTCAAGGGGATGACAAAAGCGTGTTTTTCTTGCCCATCAGGCGTCACGGGACAGGATTGAACGCAGTGCAAAGCCAATTGATTGTCTTCATAAGTCGCTGTGACCAAAACTCTTGGCGTGCCTGCTTGATGATACCACCGTTTAAATTGGGTCAAATCAACACCATTGGCATCTCTCATCGCGGCCACAAAATCATCAATGGTCACAGCGTTACCATCATGTCGCTCAAAATACAAATCCATGCCTCGCCTAAATCCAACTTCACCCAACAAAGTCTGTTGCATGCGAATGACTTCAGCACCTTTTTCATAAATGGTCGCGGTGTAAAAATTATTAATTTCTTGATAAGAATGTGGCTGCACAGGATGCGCCATGGCGCCCGCATCTTCTGGAAACTGTGTTTTACGCAAGGACTTAACATCCAAGATACGACCAACATCGCGACCATTCATATCACGGGAAAATTCTTGATCGCGAAAAACCGTTAAACCTTCTTTAAGGCTTAATTGAAACCAATCCCGACACGTGATGCGATTACCCGTCCAGTTATGAAAATATTCATGCGCCACAACACTTTCAATGCCCGCATAATCTTCATCTGTAGCAGTTTTTGGACACGCCAAAATATACTTGGCATTAAAAATATTCAGGCCCTTATTTTCCATGGCACCCATATTAAAATCAGACACCGCAACAATCATGAACACATCCAAATCATACTCACGACCATACACTTTTTCGTCCCATCGCATGGCTTTTTTTAAAGACGCCATGGCGTGCGCGCACATTGCTTCAAAACCATGTTCAACATAAATTCGCAAATCAATGATGCGTCCCGAACAGGTGGTGAATACATCGCTCACACAGGCCAAGTCTCCTGCAACAAGCGCAAACAAATACGATGGCTTTTTAAAGGGATCATGCCACGTTGCCCAATGACGGCCATCAGGCAACAATCCTGAATCCACCTTGTTGCCATTGGACAACAATACCGGAAAAAGGGTTTCATCCGCAATAATGCGCGTGGTGTAGGTGGTTAATACATCGGGCCTGTCCATAAAAAAAGTAATGCGTCGAAAACCTTCAGCTTCACATTGGGTGCACAACAATCCTTTGGAGCGATAAAGCCCTGAAAGTGCCGTGTTTTTTTCAGGATGTACTTTTGTGATGATTTTAAGCGTAAACGCATCTGGACATGCTTGTAAAATTAAATCATCGCCTTCATGACGATACGCTTTTTCAGAAAGCGCAACGTCATCCATGGCAATGGATTCTAAAATCAACCCATCTCCATACAAATGCAATGATCCTGGACGAAGCCGCTTCATCAAAGCAAGCTGCGTGACCCACACACCATCGGCACGCACATCAAATTCCAGCTCAAGATTCAAGACAGAAAAAATGGGTGATTGATAATCTTTAAGATTAATTGTCTTGTTATTATTCAAAATAAAATCTCCAACTGTATTTTTTAAACAATTTATCAAAATTTATGTGAAAAAGGCCACCATTTTGTTTTTTTCATTCTATACTGAAATAAAATAAGATTGGAGAACCATCATGAGTACGCCTGATTTTATCGCAGACTACACACGTCGCTTCCAAGAAAACATTGCCGAAGAGATGAGTTTGAATGAATATCTGGCTCTTTGTCAAACCGATCCGATGGCTTATGCCAATCCGGCTGAGCGACTGCTGCATGCCATAGGATCCGCCGAGATGATAGACACCCGACATGATCCCATACTTTCGCGTCTATTTTCCAACAAAGTCATCCCTCAATATGAAGTGTTTAAAGATTTTTATGGAATGGAAGAGCCCATAGAACAAATTGTGGGGTTTTTAAAACATGCTGCCCAAGGCTTGGAAGAAACCAAACAAGTGTTGTATCTTCTGGGACCTGTGGGGGGTGGTAAATCATCGTTGGCAGAAAAACTCAAAGATCTCATGCAAAAAACACCTTTTTATGCCATCAAAGATTCACCCGTTTTTGATTCACCATTGGCATTGTTTGACAAAGAAGAGGATGGCGCCATTTTGACAGAGCGCTTCGGCATTCCCGAGCGATATTTACGTTATGTGATGTCACCTTGGGCCATTAAACGGCTGCATGAATTTAACGGTGACATCAATCAATTTAGGGTTGTTAAATTAAAGCCTTCCAAAATAAAACAAATTGCCATTGCAAAAACTGAACCTGGTGATGAAAACAATCAAGATATTTCATCTCTGGTTGGAAAAGTGGATATTCGAAAATTGGAGTCCTATTCCCAAGACGATCCCGATGCCTACAGCTATTCTGGTGGTCTTTGTCGCGCCAATCGTGGTTTATTGGAATTCGTTGAGATGTTTAAAGCGCCCATCAAAGTCCTACACCCTTTGTTAACGGCCACGCAAGAAGGCAATTACAATGGGACCGAAGGGTTGTCATCGATTCCCTTCGAAGGCATTATTTTGGCGCATTCCAATGAATCGGAATGGCAAGCCTTTCGCAACAACAAAAACAACGAGGCTTTTATTGACCGAATCAACATCGTTAAAGTTCCTTATTGTTTGCGGGTATCCGAAGAAGTCAAAATATATAAAAAATTATTGGAAAAGAGCTCTTTGACCAACAGCCCTTGTGCACCAGGAACCTTGGACATGTTGTCACAATTTTCAATTTTAACCCGTTTAAAAGAGCCTCAAAACTCAAGCATTTACTCAAAACTGCGCGTCTATAATGGCGAGAGCTTAAAAGATACCGATCCCAAAGCAAAATCTTATCAAGAATATCGAGATTTTGCCGGTGTTGATGAAGGCATGACTGGCATATCAACCCGTTTTGCTTTTAAAATTTTATCCAAAGTTTTCAATTTTGATCACAGTGAAGTGGCCGCAAACCCGGTGCATTTACTGTATGTGCTGGAGCGTCAAATCGAACAAGAACAATTACCACAAGAAACCCATGAAAAATACTTAAACTTCATTAAAGAATTTTTATCACCCAAATACGTTGAATTCATAGGCAAAGAAATTCAAACCGCCTATCTTGAATCGTATTCAGAATATGGTCAAAATATTTTTGATCGCTACATCACCTATGCTGATTTTTGGATTCAAGATCAAGACTATCGAGACCCGGATACAGGCGAGATTTTTGATAGAGAAGCATTAAACATCGATTTAGAAAAAATTGAAAAGCCCGCCGGCATTGCCAACCCCAAAGACTTTCGCAATGAAGTGGTCAACTTTGTTTTGCGTGCTCGTGCCAATCATGAAGGCAAAAATCCCAGATGGAATAGTTATGAAAAATTAAAATCCGTCATCGAAAAAAAAATGTTCACCAATACCGAAGATTTATTACCCGTTATTTCATTTAATGCCAAAGCCTCTGAAGATGATAAGAAAAAACACGAAGAATTCATTGCCCGCATGATGGATAAAGGCTACACCGCCAAACAAGTGAGGCTATTGTGTGAATGGTATTTACGGGTACGTAAATCACAATGATGGACTCTTTAAGGGGAACCTCATGACGCAAGTCATTGACAGACGCCAAAATTCTGGAAAAAAAAGCACCGTCAATCGACAACGATTTCTAGCGCGTTACAAAAAACAAATCAAAGAAGCGGTCAACAACCAAGCCAAAAACCGCGAAATTCAAAACATTGCGCAGGGCGAACAAATCAGCATTTCCACCAAGGATTTATCTGAACCACAATTTGGTAGCGGTCATGGTGGCATCAAAGAACAAATTCTTCCGGGTAACGATGTTTTTGCACAGGGTGATACCATCAAAAGGCCTGATTCATCACAAGATGCTTCTGGTGGTTGTGGCGAGGGCAAAGAAGAACAACCCACAGAAGATCCTTTTGCTTTTGAATTAACCCGAGAAGAATTTCTAGACTTGTATTTTGAAGATCTGGCGCTTCCCGACATGGTGAAAAAAGAATTAACGAAAATCAACACCACCAAAACCATTCGTGCAGGCGTGACACTTCATGGAACCCCCACCAACATCAATGTTCGGAAATCCCTACGTCATGCTTGCGGTCGACGCATGGCATTGGCTGCCTCTGCTAAAAAACGCTTGCGAGAAGCAGAGCTTCAATTAAGCGCACTAACCCAAAAAGAACCCTGTGACAAAACCACCATCCACCAAATCCAAGTGGAAATTGATGCGTTAAACAAAAAAATTAAAGCCGTACCTTTTATTGATACTTTTGATTTACGCTACAATCACCGAATCCGCGTGTCATCACCATCAACACAAGCCGTCATGTTTTGTATTATGGATGTTTCAGGCTCTATGGATGAGCAAAAAAAAGAAATCGCCAAACGTTTTTTTATTTTACTCTATCTTTTTCTCAACAAAAATTATGCCAAAATCGAATTGGTTTTCATCAGACACCATACATCCGCTAAAGAAGTGAGCGAGCACGATTTTTTTTATTCCCGAGAAACAGGTGGCACCGTGGTGTCTAGCGCATTAGAGTTGTTAAAAAACTGTATCGACACGCAATACCCACCCACCTCGTGGAATATTTATGTTGCCCAAGCCTCTGATGGCGACAATTGGAACGCCGACTCCCCTTATTGTTTGGCACTGCTAAATGAGCACATCATGCCATTACTTCAATATTTTGCGTATATTGAAATCTTACCCAGACACCACCAAAGTCTCTGGTCGGCTTATGAAACACTCAAACAAAACCACCCCCAATTTGCCATGGAAAGCATCGAACAACTTAGTGATATTTATCCCGTATTTCGACAATTATTTCAAAGGAAAACCGGATGAAGAACAAACCCCTTTCAATTGGCGCGGAATGGAGCCATGAGTTGATTCAATTGTACGATGAGCACATCGCGCGTCTTGCCAAAGATTTTAAATTGGATACTTATCCCAATCAAATTGAAATCATTACTGCAGAACAAATGATGGATTCTTACGCATCGGTTGGCATGCCCATTGGTTATCATCATTGGTCGTTTGGCAAACATTTTGTCGATGTTCAGCAACGCTATCAACGTGGTGAAATGGGCTTGGCTTATGAGCTTGTCATCAATGCCAATCCTTGTATTGCGTATCTTATGGAAGAAAACACCATGGCCATGCAGGCTTTGGTGATTGCACATGCATGTTATGGTCACAACTCTTTTTTTAAAAACAATTATTTATTTAAAATGTGGACCTCAGCTGATTCGATTATTGATTATTTGGTGTTTGCGCGTCATTACATCAGTGAGTGTGAAGAGCGTTATGGCATCAATGCGGTTGAAGCGCTTTTGGACGCGTGTCATGCCCTGATGAATTATGGTGTCGATCGCTACCAACATCCACAACCGCCATCCATCCAAGAAGAAAAAAGACGGCAAAAAGACCGAGCTGATTATTTACAAACACAAGTCGATGAATTGTGGCGCACGATTCCAGCGTCAAAAAACACCATTGGGGAAACATCGTCTGGACGATTTCCAAGTGAGCCTCAAGAAAATATTTTGCATTTTATTGAACATCATGCGCCATTGTTAGAACCATGGCAACGCGAGATCATTCGTATTGTTCGAAGTATTGCGCAATATTTTTATCCACAACGTCAAACCAAAGTCATGAATGAGGGCTGGGCTTGTTTTTGGCATTATACCTTGATGCATGCTTTGTATGATGAACACTTGGTCACAGATGAATTCATGTTGGAAATTTTAGAAAATCACACCAATGTTATTGCGCAACCTGCTTACAACAGCCCTTATTTTAACGGCATTAATCCCTATACGTTGGGTTATCACATGATGCAAGACATCAAACGCATTTGTGAAAACCCAACGAAAGAAGATTGTTTATGGTTTCCAGACCTTGCCAATACCCCTTGGGGGCCAGCATTGGATCATGCCATGCGACATTTTAAAGACGAAAGCTTCATCGCACAGTATTTGTCGCCTCATTTGATTCGTGAATTGAAGTTATTTCAGATCATCGATGATGTCAACCAACCAGAATTACTGGTGGGCGCCATTCACAATGAATCAGGTTATTTAAAAATCAGAACCGCTTTATCAGAACTTTATAATCTTGGACAACAAGATCCAAACATCCAAATAGTTTCCATTGAAAAAAATGGCGATCGCTCCATGACGCTACACCACATTCAACACAACCAAATTCCACTCGGCGCATCAACAAAGGACGTCTTAAAGCATTTACATGCTTTATGGCAATTTCCCATTGTCTTAAAAACCATCGATTCGGAAGGTTTAACCACTCAGGAATATCATTGTCCCGACAAAGAA
>CAISSD010000205.1 GCA_903887975.1 uncultured Legionellaceae bacterium
CAACAAACCAAGCATCGCCAAAAATCCAAACCATAAAAATTTTGTGGGAATGTCTTTTTCCACTCTAGAAGACAAATCTCGTGCTCGCAAATGCGGGTTTTGGTAGGCATCTCGCATGCGCGTGACCAATGGTTTTGCCAAAAACACAAAAGTCCAAAGTCCTGCCAAAAGCATGGCACCAATACCGATAAATTGTAGATACTGATTGCGAAGCAACGTCACCGCATCAAAAGTCGAGTGATGCGCCAAAATCTCTGGATGTAACCAAGACATTAAAGGCACGCCTAAACCCCACGACAACAATGCCCCAACAAAAATACTCACGGCCATCTCATGGCCCATTAAAATACCCGTGCCCACCATGGTGGCAGAAAATCCAAAACCAAATCCAACAATCACACGCTTTAAACCAAACCAATAACTCCAATGACTGGATATAATCTGAAATCCCATTTGCAACAATTCCAGAGTTGAACCCAAAATCCCCCCCCACAAAATGGCTTTTGCACCAAACTCTTCTTGAGCGGATTTTAACACTTCGGCAATGGCGCGCCCTTCAGGAAAGGCCAAGCGTTTGTCATGCACCAACATGCGTCGCAGTGGAATGGAAAACAACACCCCCAAAACACCACCCAAAAATGCAATCATAAAATTGGTGGCATAATCAAAACCATGCCAATACCCAATGATGATCAAAGCAGGAATGGTATAAACAATCCCCCCGGCCACAGCTTCTCCTGCAGAAGCCGCGGTTTGAACGGCGTTATGCTCTTGTACGGTTGAATCTTTGAAAAAACGCAACACACCCATGGCAATGATGGCCGCTGGAATGGACGCCGAGGTTAAGATACCCAGTTTAAGTGCCAAATAGGCGTTAGAAACGGCCAAAACAAGGGTTAAAACCACCGAAAGCAATAATCCACGTAGGGTGATTTCTAAAGGAGATTCATGCATGGCTACCATCCAATCCCCCATGGGGAGGTCATTTTAAGCAAGACATGATAGCAGAAAGCGTATGAACATAAAATAAATTACCAAAAATCATCGCTGCATCGTTGCGGATGATGAAGGGGCTATGTTAACGTAAATGCTGTTGATTAAAATCATTAAAGGAAGACTTATGAAACAATCATGGATTTTATTCATTGGCTTGGGCTTATCAAGCAGCATCCATGCGGATACCGCACCCACCACCCTCCCCAACCAAACCCAAATTCCAACCGTTGAAGCATCACCAAAGCCAACAACACCCATCATCAACTGTGAATACCACATTCCTGACACAACAACGACCATCGACAATAATATTGTCACCCAATGGGCGGAACATGCTTTAATTCAAGCTTTTGACTTTGATCCAAAAACCATGGATGCCCAAATAACAAAGCTTAAAACCTGCTTTACCGATCAAGGTTGGTTGGGCTACATTGATGCGCTACAAAAATCAGGCAATGACAAAGCCATCAAAGCACAAAATTTTGTGGTCAGCAGTCAAGTCGATGGAAAAATAATTTTCAATCACCCCAAAGACAACCAATGGAACATCACGCTTCCTCTTGAAGTGGTCTACCAAAATCCACAAGAGAAATTAACTCAGTCTTTGTTGGTTGATTTATTGATCGAGCGAAAAATCAACGGTGATTTGGGGATCGCACAACTTGTGGCCAAGCCAAAAGTGGCACAAAAGCCTTAACTATTATTGCCTTGTAAATGCTGATTGATCAACCAATCGCCATCGCCATCTTCATCACTGTAGGACAAAATTCTGACTTCGGTGCCGATGGTGATGAATTGTTCGTTCAACCATTTTGCCGCACTGGGTAAGACACGCACACAGCCATGACTGGCATTACGCATGGGGACATCATACGCCGCATGGATGGTGTACCCCTGATAAAAGTACATGCAATAGGGCATTTTTGCGCCACCTTCGGTTTCTACAGGATACTCACCAGACTTACACTCTGCCCCACGCTTGTTATAAACATGAAAAATTCCAGTGACCGTTCGGCATGGTTTTTGCACATCGCTACAAAAATCCTGGCCGCCAGAGCCACTGCCGGTCATGACCCTTTGACCATCGGGATCATACGCCGCCCAAGCAGCTGCTTTTGGATCAAACACAAACAATTTACGACCCAAAACAGGCAGTTTTTTCGGAAAATAATTTCGCCCGCGTCTATCCACCAAATAATGCTGGGTATGATGCATGTGACCTTCATCATCAACAATATACGTTGATTCATCATCAATCATACAACCCGGCAACAAAAGCACACCCATCATCAAAAAAGTAAGTAATTTAAAACGTTGAAGCATAGTCATCATCCTTTTTATCATCTTAATCATGAAGTTTTCGATATTTGATGCGATGCGGATTCGCAGCATCCGCGCCCAAACGACGTTTTCTGGCTTCTTCATAATCACTGTAACTACCTTCCATAAATTCAACTTTAGAATCACCCTCAAAAGCCATAAGATGCGTACACACCCTATCCAAAAACCACCGATCATGCGACACAACAATCACACATCCTGGAAATGTTGCAATGGCTTCTTCCAAAGCACGTAAGGTTTCCACATCCAAATCATTACTGGGTTCATCCAACAACAAAACATTGGCCCCGCGTTTTAAAAGTTTGGCCAAATGCACGCGATTACGCTCACCACCAGACAGTTGTGCCAATTTTTTTTGTTGGTCGGCGCCTTTAAAATTAAATCGACCCACATACGCACGTGATGGCATTTGAAACGAGCCAACTTGCATGATGTCGTGTCCATCAGAAATTTCTTGCCACACGGTTTTGTTGGGATCCAAATGATCGCGAAATTGACCAACATGAGCAAGGTTCACTGTTTCCCCGATGCGAATCTCACCCGTATCTGGTGCTTCATCACCAGTGAGTAATTTCAAAAACGTTGATTTACCTGCACCATTGGGCCCAATAATGCCCAAAATGCCACCTTTGGGTAAACTCATATTGAGTTTTTCAAACAAAAGCTTACCGCCGAATGATTTACCAACATCGTGTGCTTCAATCACCACATCCCCCAAACGCTCACCAGGTGGAATGTATAATTCGTTGGTTTCATTGCGTTTTTGAAATTCTTTAGCATTCATTTCTTCAAAGCGTGCCAAACGCGCTTTGTTTTTGGCATGCCGACCTTTGGGAGAGCTGCGCACCCAGTCAAGTTCGGCTTTGATGGCGCGGTTGTGTGATGCTTCTTGTTTTTTTTCTTGATCCAACCGCTCATTTTTCTGCTCAAGCCATGCGGTATAATTGCCTTTGTAAGGAATGCCCTCGCCTCTATCAAGCTCCAAAATCCACTCGGCAGCATTTTCTAGAAAATAACGATCGTGGGTGACAGCCACCACCGTGCCTTTAAATTCCTCGAGATAGCGCTCAAGCCAGGCAACACTTTCTGCATCTAAATGGTTGGTGGGCTCATCCAGCAACAACATGTCTGGATTGGACAACAACAAACGACACAACGCCACACGACGACGCTCGCCTCCCGATAGAACCCCAACCACAGCGTCCCAATCTGGTAGTCTTAACGCATCAGCAGCAACTTCAAGCTGGCGGTTCAAATCCCAACCATTGCCTGCTTCAATTTGATGCTGTAACTGTCCTTGCTGAGTCAGTAAATCATTCATTTCATCATCAGACATGGGTTCTGCAAAACGCATGCTGATGGCATCAAATTGGGCTAAAAGAGTTTTCATTTCAGACACCGCTTCTTCAACCACTTCGCGCACGGTTTTTGTGGGATCAATTTCTGGTTCTTGTGCCAAATAGCCAATTTTGATGCCGGCTTGACGACGCGCTTCGCCATCAAATTGAGTATCAACGCCAGCCATAATCTTAAGCAATGTGGATTTACCCGAGCCATTTAAACCCAAAACGCCAATTTTTGCGCCAGGATAAAAACTCAGAGAAATGTCTTTTAAAATAACCCTACTTTGATCAACCGTTTTACTCACACGGTTCATGGTATAAATGTATTGCGCCACGAATGCCTCGTTCTCGAACCATAATTAGGCGCAAAGCATAAATCAAAGCATCAACCACGTCCAGATTTATAGCGTAAAAAAGCACTCTTTTTATGCAGTACCCAAAAACAAAGCCATTGATCGTTCAACGTCACGTAAGATGTTCGCACCAATCACACCAATAATCGCAGCAATTTTCTCACGTGACGTTGTGTATAATTTATCAACCATAATTTGTGATGTTTTATTCAGCCCATTGTGTTCGGTTGGCTCAACCAAAATCCAAGATGAACCTTGCATGTTTCATTGTCCGCGTTATATAATTCTGCCAGCAATATTAGTCAACAAGCGCTCTTTTTGAGGTTTTCATGAATCACCATACCGCATGCATCAATATGATCAAACAACAATTGCGAACCGGCGATGTGCTTGATGATGACATTCTTCAGTTGTTTAAACGCATCCCAAGAGAAGCTTTTGTACCACAAAAGTACCAAAATTTTGCCTATTCCGACATGCAAATCGAATTGGCGCATGACCAACGCATGTTCACCCCTCTTGAAGAAGCATTAATACTCCAAGCCCTACAATTAAAAAAAACCGAACGTGTTCTTGAAGTTGGCACAGGAACTGGTTTTTTAACGGCATTAATGAGTCAATTGGCAAAAAGTGTCGTTAGCATCGATTATTATCAGGATTTCACCCTAACTGCTCAAAAACAACTAGACCAATACCAATGCAACAACGCAATGCTGCATACCGCAGAGGCAAGCCAAGGTTGGATGACTGAGGCGCCATTCGACGTCATTGTCATGTCTTGTGCCATCCCAGAATTAACCAAGACTTTACGTTTACAATTAGCCCCTGGTGGTCGAATATTTGCCATTATGGGTCAAGCACCCGTCATGCAAGGCATGCTGTATCATTTGGATCATCAAGAACGATGGCATGAACGCTTGTTGTTCGAAACCGCTGTGCCCTCCATCATCACCAATCATGTTGTTCATGATTTTGTTTTTTAGGACATCCAACTTGATGCGTACACTGAAGTATTTCTTTTTGTTTTTATGGTGTGGTTTGGGTCATGCCACCGATCTGATGGATGTGTATCATCAAGCCTTAGACAACGACCCAACGTTTAAAGCCGCTTACAGCACTTTTATGTCCCAAAGTGAAGCCATTCCACAATCGATTTCAGCTTTGTTGCCGCAAATCATTACCAGCGCTTTGGTTGGACGCAATCACCAATTGGTGGATGCGGGAACCTACGTTGTCAAACAAACCTACAATGGCAATCAATGGAAGGTAACTGCATCTCAAGCATTGTTTAATTATCAAGCATGGTCTAAAGTGCAACAAGCCAAAGCAGAAGTCAAAGCCGCATTGGCAACATTCAATGATGCCGCCCAAAATCTTATTTTGCGAGCATCGGCAGCTTATCTTAATCTGTTGCTTGCCGAAGATACTTTGCGCTATGGCGAAGCCAAAAAAAGTGCCAACAAGCATCAATTGGAACAAGCCAAAGCACGTTTTGATGTGGGTCTTACGCCCATTACCTCGGTTTACGAAGCACAAGCTGCATACGATCAATCGGTGGCTGAAGTGATTGCCGCCAAAAACAATGTGGTGAATCAAAACGAAAATTTAAGAAAGCTCACGAATCACACATATGAAAAAGTTGCGCCACTCATCAACAACTCCATCCCACTGATTCATCCAGAGCCCAATGTGGCAGAGGAATGGGTGGCAACGGGTTTAAAACAAAATTACGCCCTATTTGCTGCCAAATACAACGTACAAAATGCACGTGAAAACATCAAAGCGCAATCTGCAGCAGGGTGGCCAAGCTTTAATTTAGAAGCAAGCACCACCCAAACGCGTTACCAAGAAAACGTTAATCCCAACAACAACACCAGTAGTGTCATCAACAATATTTTTGTCCCTTCCGTGCAAAACGTATCCAATATTGCCATCACCATGAATTTTCCGATTTATCAGGGTGGTCTTGTTCAAGCCAATACCCGTCAGGCGCAATTTGATTTTCAAACCTCGAGCGAGCAATTCGAAAAAGTTTATCGTGATATCAGCGTCAATAGTTTTATTGCGTTTAATACCATCAACGATGGCATTAGCAAAGTGAAAGCCGATAGAAGAACGGTGTTTTCACAACAAAACTCTCTAGATAGTGTTCAAGCCCAATTTGAAAGCGGAACACGCACCATGACTGATGTGGTCAGTGCACAAGAGCATTTATTTCAAGCCCAACAACAATTGGCAAGTGATCAATACAATCTGATTAATGCCCTATTAAATTTAAAATACATGGCAGGCACACTAAATGTTGATGATCTAGAAGAGATCAATACTTGGCTTAAAACCGATCGCATCAATGGATTAGCCCCTCGTCATCAAAGAGCGCACGCATGAACAACACATCAAATATTGAAAAAAAAATTCGTCATTACACCGGAAAAGCCATTGCCGATTTTAACATGATTCAAAAAGGCGATCGTGTCATGGTGTGTTTGTCTGGGGGGAAAGACTCATTTACCCTATTGACCATCCTCAATACCTTGCGAAATCATGCCAATCATAAATTTGATTTATTCGCATTCACACTCGATCAAGCGCAACCGGGCTGGAACGATGCCACACTCAAACAATGGTTGCATGAGCGAAACATTCCCCATGAGATCCTAACCAGAGATACCTATAGCATTGTTAAAGAAAAAATCCCCGAAGGCCAAACCTATTGCTCATTATGCTCTAGGCTTCGTCGTGGCATTATTTATCGCTATGCAGAAGAACATGGTTTTAACAAAATTGCCTTGGGTCATCATCGTGATGATTTGATTCGTACTTTACTGATGTCGATTTTTTACAACGGTGACATCAAATCCATGCCTCCAAAACTATTAAGCGACAATAAAAAGCACATTGTGATTCGACCGTTGTGTTATGTGCAAGAAGAGGATATTAAGGCCTTTGCAAAAGAAGAAGCCTTTCCCATTATTCCCTGTAACTTGTGTGGGTCGCAAGAAAATCTTGCCAGAAAACGCATTGCCAAATTGATTGACCAACTGGCAGAGGAAAATCCCAAAGTACCAAGCAACATTTTGCACGCACTACAATCGATTCGTCCCAGCCAATTGATGGACAAAGATTTGTGGTCTTTTAAGACACTAGAGCAGGGGTTGGTTGACGCTGAAGAAACAATGGTGTAATCCCACCCTTGTTTTAGACCCCAAACTCATCTACCATAAAAATTACCTTTCGCATTGATAGAGCGTTCCATGATCGATCTTTTATGTATGGGCATTGTCTTTTTGTTGTGTTTTTTGGCAACAAAAATGATTTATTTTTTTGAAAACCTATCCAAAATTGAGCCTTAATATGACGCTGATTTGTGCACTTTCGGTGGCTTCATTATTGGTTTATCTCATCGTTGTCTTATTACGACCTGAGAAATTTTAATGCCGATGCTTAAGCCATTGATTTATGGTTTAACCCTATTGTGCTTGGTTATACCTTTGGGTGCCTATATGTCATGGGTTTTTAATCATCCCAATCATCAAAAATTGCCCAAAACAATACATCGATGGTGTGGGATTAATCCCCATCAAAACATGCATTGGACGCAATACGCTCAAAGCATGCTTTGGTTTAATGGTTTAGGGGTTTTACTCACCTATGGTATTTTACGCCTACAATGTTGGCTTCCGTTCAATCCCCAACATCTCGCCACGCCCACGCCATTTGTTTCTTTAATCACCAGCATGGGTTTTGTCACCAATACCGATTGGCAATCAGTGGGATTTGAACAAACATTTGGCTATGGCGTGCAAATGTTGGGACTTATCACGCAAAATTTTCTATCTGCAGCAACAGGGCTTAGTGTCTTGATGGCTTTCACGCGCGGCCTTGTTGGCGAACAACAAGATCATCTTGGTAATTTTTGGGTCGACATCACTCGTGGTATTTTGTACGTATTGCTGCCTTTGGCGTTCATTTTTGCCATCATCTTGGTATCACTTGGTGTGGTTCAATCCTTAAACGCCAATACCATCATCACCCCTCTTCAAACATCAACAGACAACATCATCCCCCAAGGTCCTGTGGCTTCACAAGTCGCCATCAGTCAATTGGGCACCAATGGCGGTGGATTTTTTAATGTGAATGCGGCGCATCCCCTGGCCAATCCCACGCCACTGACAAACTTTCTGGAAATGATTGCCATTTTATTAATCCCCATGTCCTTGTGTTACACCTTTGGACGCATGGTTTCAGATGAACGACAAGGCTTCATGATGTTAATCACCATGATCATTCTATTTGGTTTGTTTTTTTCTAGTGCCATGTATTTTGAACAACAAGACAATCTTGAGGGTAAAGAAACACGCTTTGGGATCGCTGACTCCGTGCTTTGGAGCATTGCCACCACAGCCAGTGGCTCAGGCTCAACCAATGTAAATTTGGATTCATTAACCCCCATGGCCAAAGGCTTTGCCCTATGGCTCATGCAATTGGGTGAAGTCGTTTTTGGTGGTGTTGGGACCGGACTTTTGGGCATGTTGATGCTTGTCATCATGACTGTTTTTCTTGCCGGTCTCATGGTGGGACGAACCCCGGAATATCTGGGTAAAAAAATTGAACCCTTTGAAATGAAAATGGCGTGTATTGCCATCTTGATGATGCCCGTGTTGGTGTTAATCACTACCGCCTCAACGGTGATTGTTACACCAACCAATACCCATGAGTTTTTTGCCATACTCTATGCATGGACCTCCATGACCGCCAATAATGGTAGCGCGCTGACGGGATTTGAAACCAACACCATGTATTATTCGATCACAGGATGCATCCTGATGTTTTGGGGACGATTTGGTACCATCATCCCCATGCTTGCCATGGCCGGAGCCCTAGCACAGAAAAAAAAGCGCCCCATAAATGCAGGCACACTGAGCACACACAGTACTTTATTCATCGGTTTACTCACAACCACCATACTCATCATCAGCGCATTGGCTTTTCTACCTGCCCAAGCTTTAGGACCCATTGCACTGCAATTGCTCTTAGGGGTATCCCATGGATAGAGTCAATCCTACTCCTTGGGATGGAGACATCATGAAAAATGCCCTCTTGGATGCCTTGATGAAATTAAACCCCAAACATCAATTTAGAAATCCCGTGATGTTCACCGTTTTAATCAGCTCGATACTCACAAGCTTGTTATTCATTCGTGGATTTTACCCTCCGTTTGATACCCATCATGCATTCACCCTGATGATCACTTTAATTCTTTGGTTTACACTGTTATTTGCCAATTTTGCCGAAGCCATGGCCGAGGGTCGAGGGAAGGCTCAAGCACAAGCACTACGCCAATCACGACAACAAACCATGGCAAAAAAATTAACAAAACCAGAGAAAAATGCCCCGTATCAATCCATCTCGTCCGAGAAATTAAGAAAAGGCGATGTTGTTTTTGTTGAAGCGGGTGATATGATCCCCTGTGATGGCGAAATCATAGAGGGCATTGCCTCGGTTGATGAAAGTGCCATTACCGGTGAAAGTGCGCCGGTTATTCGCGAAAGTGGTGGTGATAGAACCGCGGTCACCGGTGGAACTAAAATCATCTCTGATTGGCTCATCATCAACATAACAGCCAATCCAGGGGCTACATTTCTTGATCAAATCATTAGTTTGGTTGAAAATGCCAAACGGCATAAAACACCCAATGAATTGGCTTTAACCATTGTTTTGGCCACACTCACCCTAATTTTTTTACTGGTTTGCAGTACTCTTTTGCCGTTTTCATTAACCAGCCCCAATCATCACCGCATCAGTCTTACCATTTTAATTGCTCTTTTTGTCTGCTTGGCACCAACCACCATTGGGGGCTTATTGTCGGCCATTGGCATTGCAGGGATGGATCGCATGATACAAGCCAATGTCATTGCCATGTCCGGCCATGCCATTGAAGCCGCCGGTGATGTGGATATTTTGCTGCTGGATAAGACCGGCACCATCACACTAGGCAATCGAGAGGCCATAACTTTTATTCCCGCAAAAAACATCACCGAGGAGCACCTCGCAAAAGCTGCATTAATGGCGTCTCTTGCAGATGAAACCCCAGAAGGACGCAGTATTGTGATTTTGGCAAAAAATAAATACAAAACCAATACCGTCGACTTCGATATCACCAAGGCCACATTCATTCCGTTTACTGCCGAATCCAAAATGAGTGGGGCAAATCTAGAAGGACTGCACATTAGAAAAGGTGCCGCTTCTGCCATTAAAGCGTATTGCAGCAATCTTGGTATTCAATTTCCCCAAGATGTCCAAGATACTGTTGATGTCATCTCAAAAAGTGGTGCAACAGCATTGGTTGTGATTGAAAATCAAATCATTTTGGGAGCCATTCATCTGAAAGACATCATTAAAGGTGGTATTCAACAGCGCTTTGCCCAATTACGCGCCATGGGCATTAAAACCATCATGGTCACCGGCGACAATCCATTAACCGCAGCAGCCATCGCCGCTGAAGCCGGCGTGGATGATTTTTTTGCCGAAGCAAAACCTGAAGATAAATTAAAAATCATCACCAAATTCCAGCGTCTTGGTCATTTGGTGGCAATGACCGGTGATGGCACCAACGATGCACCCGCTTTGGCACAAGCCGACGTTGCCGTTGCCATGAATACCGGCACGCAAGCCGCAAAAGAAGCCGGAAATTTGATTGATTTGGATTCTAATCCAACCAAATTGATTGAAATTGTTGAAATAGGCAAACAGTTATTGATGACACGAGGTGCGCTCACGACCTTTAGCATTGCCAATGATGTTGCAAAATATTTTGCCATTTTACCCGCTGCATTGATTGGAAGTTATCCCCAGCTACACGCATTAAACATCATGTATTTATCCAATCCTGAACATGCGGTGTTGTCCGCGGTTATTTTTAATGCACTCATCATTGTGGCGCTTATTCCATTGGCTTTAAAGGGCATCCACTATAAACCCATGTCGGCGGCGAAACTTTTACGTCGTCATGTTTTGATTTATGGTGTGGGCGGGCTCATCACGCCCTTCATTGGTATCAAAATCATCGATCTTTTTTTGGTGGGTTTATCATGGTTATGAAAAGCAGGACCCTAAAAAATCATCACCAAACCATCCTAAGTGCCTTTTTATTGTTGCTGTTGTCCACCTTGTTTCTGGGCCTGATTTATCCATTAAGCGTGACTTTATTGGCACAACTACTGTTCCCCTGGCAAGCCAATGGCAGCGTACTTACCCACCATGGTCAACCTGTGGGTTCACTTTGGGTGGGGCAATATTTTAGTGATCCGGCTTATTTTTCAGGTCGTTTATCAAGAACACCGATTTATCCATACAATGCCAATGCATCACAAGGTCCCACCCATGCATTCACACCCCAAGGACCCTCAAACATACCCCAAGCTTTAACCACAGCATCAGCAAGTGGACTTGATCCCGACATCAGCATCGAGGCGGCACGTTTTCAGATCACACGCATTGCATCCATTCGACACCAATCACCGACCACCATCTGGTTATTGGTCAAAAAGCACATACAACCCAGAACTTTGGGCTTTATGGGTGAAGAGCGGGTTAATGTTTTATCACTTAATCTTGCTTTGGACGCGCTAAAATCATGAATCAACGACAAGACCCCGAACAATTACTCAGCAAAATTCAACAAGAAACAGAAGAAGCACTTCGGGGTCAACTTAAAATTTATCTAGGAGCTGCCCCGGGTGTTGGTAAAACCTATGCAATGTTGCATGATGCTATAGAAGAGCGCGCCAAAGGCTTGGATGTTGTGATTGGCATCATTGAATCTCATGGACGAGAAGACATTGAAACCTTACTAAAACCCCTAGAGGTCTTACCACGACTATCCATCACTCATCACAAAAAAAAATACCATGAATTGGATCTCGATGGTGCAATCAAACGCGCACCAGGATTAATTCTTATTGATGAAATGGCCCATACCAACCCCGAGGGCTCAAGGCATAACAAACGCTGGCAGGACATTAAAGAGCTTTTAGAGCAAGGCATTGATGTCCACACCACCCTTAATGTGCAGCACATTGAAAGCCTGAATGATGACATTTCACGCATCATTCAAGCGCCCATTCAAGAAACCGTCCCAGATTCTATGATTTCCATGGCGCACACCATCGAATTGATTGATTTACCCCCTCAAGATTTACTCAAACGCCTACAAGAAGGAAAAATTTATGTACCGGAACAGGCCCAATGGGCAAAAACTCATTTTTTTCGGTTGGGCAATTTAATTGCACTACGAGAATTTGCACTAAGAACCACGGCCGAGCGGGTCAATACCGAGGTTTTAATGTATCGCCAAGGCGAAAAAATCACCGAAATTTGGCCCACACAGGAAAAAATACTGGTGTGTGTGGACGAAAGTCTTGATGCGCTAAAACTCATTCGTGCAGCCAAGAAATCTGCCAACGCCCTACAAACACCATGGTTTGCCATTCATGTTGAAACACCGCGTCATCCACTTGCCGAATCCTCACGCAATCGAGTGATTCAGCACCTAAGACTGGCGGAGCTTTTGGGCGCAGAAACACATCTTTTAACCGGCACGGACATTGTTCAAACCATTTTGGATTACGCCCATCAAAAAAACATTACCCGCATCATGATCATCAAACATCTTCGAGCTTTTGGTCTTGATTGGTTTCGAAAGCACTTGGTTCATGGATTAATTCGACATTGTGGTGAAATTGATTTGTACATCATGAGCCTAAAATCAGGTTCAAAGTCTTTTGGCATCAAACCATTCTTAAGCCCGCCATGGAAACCCTACAACACCACCATGACCCTCATTGCTTGCAGCGGCATGATTGCTTTGGCCTTCATTCCTGGCGCCAGCACGACACAAATAGCATTGCTTGATGTTGCCATCATCACATGGATTGCCCAAACGCAATCCATAAGAAGCTCTTGGGTTGCAGGAATGGTTGGTGGGCTAATTTATGCCTACCTTACCCATTGGGAATCCTGGGTGAGTCCCGTTGGCCTTGTCGTGCTCACCCAATGGATCAATCAACGAATGATTTTAACCCAGCGCCAGCTCCAATCAACGCAACGATTTCACTCACAAACTGCTGCACTTTATGCTTTCAGTAAACAATTGACCCAAAATCAAGCTAAAAATCAACAAATCATGACGAGCATTACGTTTTTAGCCAATACTTTTCAGAGTGAAGTTCTCATTTTAATCCCACATCAGGGCAAAATGATCAGTTACCACGCGCCATTTCAAAAACCAATTTTATCAGCCAAAGAACAAAGCATCGCAACATGGGTGTATGAAAAATCCCGCATGGCAGGACTTGGCACAGATACCTTAAGCTTTTCAAAAGCATTATACTTGCCTTTAAAAACACCCCAAGGTTCGCGCGGGGTATTGAGCATCAAACCCAACACGGGGCAATTGTTCACCCCAGAACAAATGCATCTTCTAGAGCTTTGTGCCAACCAATTGGCTCAAGCACTGAACGCCCATTGAGCCTGCAACCAATACCTCATCAGGCAAGCGCTTGGAAAAAAAACCATGTTCTACAACACCTGGTATATTATTCAGATGGTATTCCAAATCAAGCATGGTCTCCAACGGCAAATCAAGCACATCCAAAATAATATTGCCATTATCCGTCACAAACCCCTGACGATAATGAGGGCTTCCCCCCAATGCCACCAAAGCACGCGCCACAAATCCACGTGCCATAGGAATAACCTCCACGGCCAGAGGAAAAGCACCCAAATGGCGCACCAATTTGGATTCATGCACAATACAAACAAATCGATGAGACGCCGAGGCAATGATTTTTTCTTGTGTTAAAGCACCACCCCCGCCCTTAATCAGCTGTCGCAAAGGATTCACTTCATCAGCGCCATCAACATAAATTTCAACACCATCCACGCCGTTTAAATCAACCACCGGCAATCCCTGCGCTCGAAGAAGAAGCTCTGTGGCTTTGGAACTCGGTACCACGGCGTCCAAATGGCCTTTTAAGGTGGCCAATGCTTCAATAAAATAATACACCGTCGAACCCGTAACCACCCCCACAACACGCGCATCGTGTACATGCTCTAAAGCCGCCCAAGCGACCTGCTTTTTTAAATCATCATCCATCATTTAAGACACCGACATAGAGGATTCATCAAGACTCACAAATAATTGTGATTCCTCAATTCTACCAAGACACAAACGCAAAGCCAGCGCATCCAAAAGCGCATCATGAAAAGGCTCATGAAGCGTTGTTTTATTTTTGAATGCATTCCATGGACAAAATACATCTAATTCATCAACATTTAAAGCAGCAATGTATTGCGTCATCAAAAAATCCGAGCTAATTTCTCCTGCCAACACCATCACCGAAAGCTTTTCATCACGAATTTTTTGATGGCGCAAAACCATCTCTGAGATTTCTTGTTCAATCATGGTGGACACACCATCGTCTTCATGCGCCATCATTTCATTTGCAGACAATGGAAGCTCGGCAATATGCATCAATTTATCTTTCTCATGCACCAACGGTTCATAACAACCCAGTCTATGGCGTAAGACCACCAGAGGATTCACGATGGGATGCATCAAAGCGCTTTGATAATGAACCTCATGAGGCAATTGTTGATGCACATCAACATCATCACGATACGCACGAATCTCAATGGGAATCCCTAAAGATTGCGCCAAAACCTTCATCATGCGCCCCCCCATGTCATGCGACACCAAGCGCAATAATGCAGGCGATTCAACCACGCCACTTCGACCCACAAACAAAAGCAAATGTTCGTTGCGTTTACTCAATAAGGCATCCACTGTCATTTGGCGCAAAATCCACGAAAAATCCAACACCCATTGCGAAATACCCAACGATTGAATCAATGCTTGCATGCGATCGTAAGGTTTAATAAGCGTTTTTGAATCGGTAGACTGCATTTTATAATGCTGATGAGCATGCAACAATAATTTGATCAAATCAACCTGAATACGTGGGTGGGCTAGGATATTGTCCAACAAAGCCACCGCCAAAGCGCGATAACCAACATCAGCGCCATGTCCGACACGGATGAATTCAGGTGTGGTTTCAGGTATGGAACTAAAAAAAGGTATGGACATTTTGCCCTCATTCAATCAGTTGGACCTGGTCAATGAGTTTATTATACGGGATTGATGTTGATTAATATACATGGAATAAAAAAGCCAATCCAATGCATGCGATTGGCTTTTTGTTTTACTTATTCACTAGTACCTTTTGTTGGATTAGCAACACAAGCATCTTGTGATTTACTATAATGCGTTCCTGAATCACATTTCGTGATTGATGTTGGTTTCGATACACATTGATTTTGAGTTTTACTGTAAACAGAACCAGTCGGACATGTATCATAAGTTGTTGTCTGTGCAAAAGCACCGTTCATGCCAACAACTGCGCTCAATACGATAACTGCTTTGGTTAAATGATTCATGGTACTTCTCCTTAAGTGATTAAAACAACGTCGAGCATTGATTAAATGCTCAATATTAATCTTAGTAAAGATACAGTAAAAGTCAAATTTGATTTTTATTTTGCACGCAAATCATGGTTCATCGAACAATAAGTTTAAGCTCATCGTTTGTCAATTGAGCGAGTCGTGGCTTAAGAAGATACTTGATAGAAACTTAGCATTTTGAAGTTTATTGGGTATAAATGTTTTTTTGGTAAAAATATAAGCAATCATTAGAGAGCATTTATGACCACTATAGGTCATAAATGGTTGTAATCATGGATACGGTTTTAGCGTGCTAATTGATCTATGAAGGTGTTTTTAATGGCCTCTACGGAATCTGATAAGCTCCACCCTTCCGTTGCAATACGTTGTCCATCTTTTGTAGTAAATCCCATCGGACGAGAATGATTACTTTTTAATCGCGGTGCAAGCAGGGGTTCAATATCATCGAGAAAAACAGGGTCTTGCAATTTTAAATTAAGGTTATCAGCAAATAATTTTTTCGTGATGGTTTTATTGCCGCGGGCCATGTACTCGGAGAAAACAGTCATCGTCTTTTTTGAATCAAACTCCTTTTCATTAATTGCCAACCATAAATCAAATGCATCGCGTCCTTTTTTACGCTCGTATAAAGCGCGTAGTTTAGTGGCGAGCAATTCTTCAAGCTGAAAGGTGTTAACGGCTACTTCCCGGCTAAACCAATCCGATTTTACGGCAAAAGGCTTATTGAGACGCTCAAGGATGGCAAAATTTTCATGGATATTGATTTCAATTTTGATCTTTTGTTTGATTGATGCAGAAACTTCGGGGAAAAAATAAAAAAGAAGTTTAAAACTCTGTCCGGTTTGCTTTGTTTTGGGTTGCCCAAGCCATGGCTGTAAACAATCTCGTAGCGCATCAATAATTTCTTTGATCCCGCCCTTGGAGGTTCTCACCAAATCGATATCTTCACTGTATCGAGCGGCGGGGGAGAAAAAGAGTTTATGTAATGCAGTTCCGCCACGAAATGCCAGTTGAGCAGCTAAAAATGGATTAGAAAAAATCTCAATAATAGCGCGAGATAAAATTAAATCCTGCTCAACCTGCATATCATCAGCCCAAGGTGCTGTTTGTCTCCATTGTGTAATTTGCGCAAGCGGGATCATTCGTCAGGCTCCACTGTAGTATTGATAATAACATGCCATTTTTTATTTCGTTCAAGGGGGTTATAAGGCACGCGAGACACAAGGCGTACCCAGTGCAAGGTTTTCCCCTCCAAGGCGTTAACTAGCGCGTTAGCAAGCTCCTCAGCCCCTAAGAACTCAAGAAGCCAACCTAATCGCTGCACCCAGAATAGTTCTGTATTATGATGCGTTAATTCGACTAATTTTTTGACGTCTAAGGTTTCAATCAGCTCAGACAGAATAGTTGCCACATTATTGATACCTGCGGCGTGTTGAGGGGAGTTGACTAGATCAGCGACTAATAATTCAGGGCTAGCAATATCAATCACCCCCGCCAACGTATTAAATTTTTTAATCAACTGACCGTCAATCTGTTTTTTGGCAATAAATTCAATGTGTATGCGGCCGCAATGAATCGGTGAGCGGTTTTTTAATGTGACTACCTGAAATCGCTGTGGTTTCTGGTGAGCCGCCCCGTAATATTGAGCAGCACTCAAAAATCCAACGTAATAGGGCAAATTCCAGTGACGCATCAAATCAGGAATAAACATGTCTGCCGGTAAGCAACCATAAGTTTGATATTCGGGTGGAACAATAAGATAGAATCCTTTTGCAGGACTCACAATCAATTTATTTTTCTTCAAGCGATGCAATGCGTTTAAACAAGGCACCTTTTCAAGAGCGAGCGCTTTTTCTGCATCCGAAGTGCTAAAGGAAAAACGACCTTGACTTCGTAATTCATTGATAAAAGTAAGTGCTTTCATAGGCTACTTTTGTGTTTATACTATCACAGTATATCAAATTTAATTATATTAGGTAATAGTTAACACAATTTTATTCAATCAGTGTTAATGTGTTCTGAAGCCCCTTATATACCTAATGCAAATCAGCTTTCGGTTTCTACACACCAAGGATCTGGAAATTTTTAGTCAATAATGTGCTTGATTTATCATTGTATTGCGCAATGTTTTCAAAAAACTGCATGACTTCAACCTGGAAGTCAGCAAATTTCTCGTAATATTTATTGTAAAAAATTGTTTTACGTATGAACTTCCATAATCGTTCAATTATACTAAAAGTGAAGGTCCTCCAGGGGAGAAGGGAAAATCAACTATTTAAATGGGACAGCCGTAACAAACGCTCTAACACCGAATCGCCAACGGTTTCACATAATGCAAATGCATATTCCCCAAATAACCCTCAGCAAAACCCGCTTCGCAATAAGAAAAATAAAACAACCACATCCGAATAAAAGCCTCATCAAAACCCAACTTCAAAATCGCTTGTTTTTGCGCAACAAAATTCTCCCGCCAACACGCTAAAGTCCGCACATAATGTAAACCAATATCCTCCGCTTGATACAATCTTAAATCCGAGCTTTTGGTCATGGCCTGTTGTAATGCAGTCACCGAGGGAATACAACTTCCTGGAAAAATATATTTTTTAATAAAATCCACATCATGCTTGGCGCGCTCATACATCTGATCTTGTAATGTGATTGCCTGCAAAAACAAAGAGCCCTCGGGTGTTAACAGTGATGCGCACTTAGAAAAGAACTGTCGATAATATTGATGACCCACCGCTTCTATCATCTCAATGGATACTATTTTGTCATAAATACCCGTTAAATGACGATAGTCTTGCTGCAACAAGGTAATCTTATCGCTTAACCCCAAGGCTTCAATACGACTTTGCGCCCATTGATGCTGCTGTTTTGAAATGGTCGTTGTCACGACATGACACCCATAATGAGTCGCTGCATGCATGGCAAAACCACCCCAACCCGTGCCAATTTCTAAAATTTTATCGCCAGCCGAAAGCCTTAATTTTTGACAAATCATATCCAATTTATACTGAGAAGCTTCTTTCAAAGTCGAGGCATCATTTGGAAAAACAGCACTTGAATACATCATGGCGTCATCCAAAAACAATTTAAAAAAATCATTACTTAAATCATAATGTTTGGCAATATTACGACGACTGCCTTGAAGATTGTTTTTTTTAAGTTGATGCTGCAACCAATGAACCCATTTTGTTGCATGAGAAAAAAAGTTATCAAGCTTGATGTTTTGACGTTCGTTTCGCAACATTAAACGCAACAACTCGGTTAAATCAGGGGTATCCCAATGACCCAAAACATACGATTCCGCAGCCCCAAGACTTCCACCCCAAACCATGGCGCGATAAAAATCGGGGTGATGAATCTCCACATCAGCCGACATCTCTTGTGTTGCGCCAAAGTCCATCTGTTGCGTCCCCTCATGCACGCGCAATCGACCCAATTTTAATTGCGCCAAACGCGTCAACAAAAGTTTTTTTGCCATCATCATATCAACCATCCTTTTTTATCGATGAGGGGTGATCATAAAACCGCGCCCCTTTAAGCCATGTCCATAACGCCTGACCATAAATGGCCAAAATCACTTTGATGGTCATGAGCGGAAATCGTATTAAAATCCATGCCATATTCTTGGCCGTCAACGTTTGTTTTTTCAAAGACAAACCCACAGAAAAAACGGTCTTCTCCTGTTGCATACTTTTCATCTGTACAAGAAGCCCATCACCAGGGATGTCAAAGCGCCAATCATACATCATATCCATGGGCATTAACGGTGAGATGTGAAAATCTTTTTGAAATTTAAATTTTTTTTGATGCGCCAACCCCAAATTCTCTGATTCCGACAAAACATAACAATATTGCTCACCCCATGGTGTATTGTTTATTTCCGCAACAATCACCTCCACGTTCTCACCACTTGCATCATAACAATAATAAAAACTAACTGGGTTAAAACCATAACCCCAATAACGCAAATGTGTTAACAAACGAATAGGCCCGTTGAGCCTAATGCCCTTTTGTTGATACACCAAATCAACCACCGCTTGTTTTAATGGTTTAGCACCACCCAAATGATCTGCATGTCGAAAACTGGCAAGATTCGGCTTATCCACCGACCAAAACCAAAACGACTGAAACACCGTTGGCAACTCGTCCAAATCCAAATACATCATGAACAGTTGATAACGAAATGCATGTTTGATGGGTGTCCAACGCCGGTGATGCATGCCACCAACATAAATGGCGCTATGCTGGATGGATGTCATAACACTCGCAAACCGAAAGAGCACTTCGAACACCATCTTCGTGAAATCCCGCACCCCAATAAGCACCACAAAAAAATATCGATGTATCTTGGTGTAATGCTGCTTGGCGTTTTTGTTGCACCAAACTACTTAACGTATATTGCGGATGGCTGTAATTAAATTCGGCAATGATTTTTTGGGGATCAATCAAATGCTTGGCATTCAACGACACCAAAAATGGCTCTTGGGCATCAATATGCTGCAAACGATTCATATTGTAGGTCAGCACGGCTGGTTGGTCTTGCTCAGGCATGCACCGATAATTCCAGCTGGCCCAAGCACGGGGGTTTGGCGGCATTAAACCCGTATCTTGATGCAAAATAACATGATTATTTTGATAAGAAAACCCCGATAACACTTCTTCTTCAATAGGACGTGGGGCATCAAGCATCGCCAAGGCATCATCACTGTGTGTTGCCATAATAACCCGATCAAATTTCCCTAAAAAACCCGCATCACCAAAAACCTCACAACCATCCTCATGCCGTTTAATCTTAACAATGGGTGTATTCAATTGGATTTTCTGAACAAAACCCCGAATCATGGCTCGCACATACGTGGACGACCCGCCCGCAATCACTTTCCAATCAATATCTGGCATTAAGGTTAACAAAGCATGGTTTTCAAAAAATTTTGCCACAAAATAAACCGGCATCTCATCAATCATCCTCGATGGCGTTGACCACAAAGCAGAAATCAATGGATACAAATAATAGGCTTTAAAATCTTGGTGCAATTGATGCTTGGCTAAAAAATCACCCAGCGTTTGGGTTTGATGATGATGTTGAACC
>CAISSD010000206.1 GCA_903887975.1 uncultured Legionellaceae bacterium
CCTGCAGCAATTTGATTGGCAACCATACTGGGCAAAGCATAAATTCGCAACACCATCGTTACAAACTCCGACTTGCCCAACGCGATTTATCTTGCGTCATGGCTTCCACCAAAGTCCCAGAAGGCGGATGAGCCCAAAAATAACTTTTTAATCCACGAAATAAAGCTTGTGTGAGCCGCGTTTGATAATAAGGGTTGGTTAAATTACTGGCTTCATAAGGATTTGAAATAAATCCTGTTTCCACCAAAATTGAGGGAATATCTGGAGATTTTAACACCACAAATCGCGCTTGCTCCACATGTTGATTGTGTAAACTGGTTAATTGACCCAAACTTTGCAACACGCGTCCACCCATCTGCAAACTTGCACCAATGGTTGCGGTTTGTGATAAATCAATCAGAACGGTTCGAATCATCCCACTTTGGTCGCCCAATCGGGATAAATTAACCCCACCCAACTCCGAGTAATTTTCCTTTTCTGCCAACCAACGTGCTGCCTCACTGCTGGCCCCACGTTGTGACAAAGCAAAAACCGATGCGCCATGTGAGCGCGGATTGTTAAAAGCATCAGCATGAATGGCCACAAAAACATCAGCATTGTGTCTTCTGGCAATGGCAAGGCGCTTTCTTAAACCAATATAATAATCACCCTCACGGGTTAAAACCGCATGCATTCCAGGTTGTCGGTCAATTTCTTGTTTTAAACGTTTGGCAATGGTCAACACAACATTTTTTTCCAATACCCCACGCGGCCCGCGAGCGCCCGGGTCTTTGCCACCATGACCAGGATCCAGCACCACAATAATATTGCGAAGTGTGTGATGCGTGGGTTTTGGGGTACTGGCAATCGAGGATTTTGGTGTTAATACCAAGGTTAATCCATTGTGTTGTGAAACCGTTTTGGCAACAACAGCGCCTTTAACATCAAAAACCAAGCGCAACGTATGCGGATTGGGTTGACCACGTCGCACATTTTGTATCAAACCACGCCCTGTCACCAAACGATTCACATTCACCTGTGTTCGGGTGTTCTCAAGATCCAATACAAGGCGATTCGGTGCCGTTAACACCATGGTCTTATGCTTAAAAGAACCTTGAATGCGACACACCACCGTGATCTTATGGGCACTTTCTTCAACGTTAACCGTCTGCAAGACCGCGGCAATCAATCCTTTGATAAAAAAAAACAACAGCAACACAAGCATTTTTTGAATCATGATGGTTCAACCCATTTTTGAAACGATAACGCCCAATGAGGATCGGTGCTTTTTAAATCCAGCAACCGACCCGCTCCATGCAATACCAAATGCAACATCACATCAACATGTGTTAAATAATGCGGCGCTCGCTCCGGCCATTCAATCAAGCACACCGAATCTTCAGTCAAATAATCTCGAAAACCAATGGCCTCCAACTCCATCTCATCACAAATTCGATACCAATCAAAGTGATGAATCACAAAATCTTTGACATCATAACTTTCAACCAACGAAAATGTAGGGCTTTTGATGGCGCCAGAAACACCAAGTGCCCGCAGCATTGCGCGAATCATGGTGGTTTTACCTGAACCAATCTCCCCTGAAAACGTCATGATGAGCGGCGGTTTTAATACGTTGGCCATTGCTTCTGCAAAGCGTTGACTGGCAACTTCATGAGGTAAATGAATCATTAACCCTCCGATGCAAAAAAGGCAACAAATCATGAGCCAAAAGACCACGCATGCCATTTTGGGCTGCTGCATCATCACCGGCCTTTGCGTGAAGGGAAACACCCAAAAGCCCAGCCTGATCGAGAGTTAAACCTTGTGCCAATAAACCAGCCACAACACCACTGAGCAAATCCCCCATGCCCGCACTCGCCATACCAGGATTTCCCGCATCACAAACATGAACAACATCCAAAGATGACTGTACCAAGGTTTGGGACCCTTTTAAAATCACACACCCACCATATTTTTGCCATAATTGGAACATTGCCGCATTTCGAGAGGCTTCGATTTCAGATGTTTTCAACGACAATAAAGAAGCCGCTTCTCCAGGATGTGGGGTTAACACCCAATTTCCTCTAACATTCATTTTGGGATGATGTGACAACCAACGCAAAGCCCCAGCATCCACCACACAAGGAAGGGATGTTTGTAACACTTCTTGGCATAAAGAGGCAGCCCATGGTGTTTCACCAAACCCAGGACCAACAACACAAACGCTGGCTTTGCTTAATAAAGATTTTAAATCGGTGGCCTTG
The DNA here is from genome assembly GCA_903887975.1 of uncultured Legionellaceae bacterium. GTDB lineage: Bacteria > Pseudomonadota > Gammaproteobacteria > Legionellales > Legionellaceae > CAISSD01. The sequence continues at coordinate 2,244 of CAISSD010000206.1, forward strand.
ACGATGGGATAAATTAAACACTCTGGTAATTGTGGCAAAATTCCATGAACGTGGGAAGGATGGGTGGCAACCGTCACCACCCCCGCACCCACTCGATACGCAGCAGAAGCCGCCAAATACGCAGCCCCTGGCATACCTTGGTCTCCGCCAATCACCAAAACATGACCAAATAATCCTTTGTGCGCTGCTTTATCCCTTGGCGGTAAAAGGCGCTGCAATAAAGCATGATCAATGCTTTGAACCTTCACACTATTCTTGATCCTTAGGATCAGGCGTCACCAAAGTCAGCACCGGTTTGGCTCGTTTGGACTCAACCGATGAAACCGATGTTTGTGGTGCTGAGGCAGGCATGAGTGTTGCTGGTTCATCGTATTCTGGACCAAATTCCATACCACGCCCATTTTCTTTGGCATAAATGGCCATAACTGCAGCAGGTGTTACAAAAATCTGTACGGCTTGACCTGAAAATCGTGCTGTAAACACAATTTTATCATGTTCTAAATGCAATCCCCGTGAAGCTTGTGGGGAAATATTCAAAACAATTCGACCTTGCGTGACATATTCTTGCGGAACTTCAGAATCAGGATGCTCAGCATCCACCAATAAATAAGGTGTCAGATCGTTATCCACAATCCAATCATACATGGCACGAATCAAATAAGGCTTATTAGATGTCATTTTGCTCATTATGCTACCCTTTGCTGTCGCTCGGTTTCAGTAAGACTCGCTTGAAATGAATCTCTTTTGAACATACGCTGCATGTAATGGGTTAAACCCAATGCATCAGTTGGAATTATAACGCCAAGTTGTGGCAAACGCCATAAAAGTGGTGCGATAACACAATCCAACAATGAAAATTCGTCACTTAAAAAATAAGTCTTATCCGCAAACACAGGTTCAAGACCCAAAAGACTTTCCAACAACTGTTGTTGCGCCGACTGAACCTCATGTCCTGCAACCAGATCATGAAACAACACATACCAATCTCTTTCGATACGATGCATCATTTTTCGTGTTTCAGCGCGAGCAACAGGATAAACCGGCAACAAAGGAGGATGAGGAAAACGCTCGTCCAAATATTCCATAATGATTTTGGCATCGTACAACACCAGTTCTCGATCAATCAACGTGGGTAGGCTACCATAAGGATTTAGTGCCCATAATTCTTCTGGTTCTTCGTTTTTGCGCACTGGGAAAATTTCGACATTAACGCCTTTTTCAGCCAAAACAATACGTACCTGATGGCTATAAATATCGTCACTACTGGAATACAAAGACATGATGGTACGTTTGGTAATAATGGCCATTAAGACTCCCTAATTCTTAAATTTAAAGCGAAGATTGGCTATTTTATCATATTTTTAGTTGCTACGGGGGGAAATTCACACAATACACATAAAAAAATCCCGCGAATCAACGCGGGACAATAAAAAAATAAAAAAATTAACGCTTAGAGTACTGTGTTGCTCGACGTGCTTTTCGCAAACCAACTTTTTTACGTTCAACTTTTCGTGAATCACGAGTCAATAAACCTCGTGCACGCAATTGACGACGGTAAGAGTCAGGTAATGGTTCCGCATCGGCTTTCATGTCTTTTTCATCATAAGCAACCAAAGCTCGGGCAATACCCAAACGAATCGCACCAGCTTGTCCTGCGATACCGCCGCCTTCTACTGTGGCATAAACATCAAACTTAGACAAAACATCGACGGTTTCTAAAGGTTGTCGGATGATCATGCACGATGTTTCACGACCAAAATATTCTTCAAGGCTTCGCTGATTGACTTTAATCTCGCCTTTTCCTGGGCGCAAAAAAACCCGTGCAGATGAACTTTTTCTACGACCAGTACCATAATACTGTTGTGTTTGTGCCATAATGCTTATTCCCCAATCTCTAGTACAGTTGGTTGCTGTGCAGCATGCGGGTGATCACTACCCACATACACTTTTAATTTTCGATACATTTCTCGACCCAATGAATTTTTAGGTAACATGCCTTTCACAGCTTTTTCAATAATTTGTGTTGGGTTTTTTTGTTGTAGTTTATCAAAAGAAATGGATTTAATACCACCTGGAAAACCGGAATGATGATAATAAATCTTATCTTTGAATTTATTCCCCGTCACCGTAATTTTTTCGGCATTGGTCACCACAATAAAATCACCAGTATCAACATGAGGCGTATATTCTGCTTTATGTTTGCCGCGCAAACGACGTGCAATCTCGGTCGCAACACGACCCAAAACTTTACCACTGGCATCAATCACATACCAATTTCGCTTTACTTCATGCGCCTTAGCGCTAAATGTATTCATGGATTCAACTCCAAATGGAATCTTTATGCTTTAATAGACGCGCAATTCTACCCAAAAAAGAACCAAGGCACAAGTAAAAAATCATGCTATTTTTTAAATAAAAAATTTTTTATCAAGAACCTGACTTTAAATCGCTGATATCATCAACGTTATCTTTCTTTTTCGACGTTGAAGTGGGTGATTCTTCATCGACTGATGCAAAAAATCCATAATCAGAATCCCCATGACACCAGGAATTGATGGGCGTCGCATCGGTAGAATGCATTTTAACAGATTGATTACTCAGTGATAACATGGAATCAAAATTGGTGGAAATCGATTTTCTGAGGTCTTTTGAATCAATAATTGACAGCTCGATAAAAC
>CAISSD010000207.1 GCA_903887975.1 uncultured Legionellaceae bacterium
CGATTATGTCTTTTAAACACCAGACCCAAAGCTCAAAATCATGCCCTCACAAAAGCGTTAAGCGCACTTCATGTCACGGTGATTGAATTACCCATGCTCACCATTGAACCCATCCCATCAAATGAATGGTTGACATGCCCTCCATTGACTCGTTTTAAACACGCCATTTTTACCAGCGCCAATGCCGTTGATTTTTTTTTCAAACATCAACAAAAAAACACATGGCCGAATACCATTGAAATTTACGCCATAGGAACTGCCACGGCGTCTGCATTAAATCATCATGGACTCGTGGTCCATCACATTCCCGCACATTCTTCCAGTGAAGGTTTATTGGATTTGTCCTCATTAAAAAACATCGCGCACCAATCGGTTCTACTCATCAAAGGCTTAAAGGGAAGAACGCTGATTTCAGACACCCTAACGGCTCGAGGTGCAGCACTCACAGAACTTTGCGTCTATCGTCGAGGGATACCTTCCATTGCAGCAGATGACTTAAATAACTTGCGAAGACGCGATGCAATCGATATGATCTTATACACAAGCATTGCAACGTTACAACAAACGTTTGTACTTTTTGGGCAAGATGCGTTCTCTTGGTTACGCGACAAACCAAGCTTGGTCATAAGCCCACGTTTGGCAAAAGTTGCTGAAGATTATGGCATAAAAACCATCATCACAACGTCACACGATCATATTGTACAAACCATTCAAGGATTGATGAATGACCTCAACCAACCAGACCCCTAAAAAATCTTTGATGCGACGCATCCTAAGACCATTCATTATTTTTTTAAGTCTGTTGATTGTTTTTGCTTCTTTAATTTTTATCGCCATGAAGCAGTGTTCTCAAGAAAAAAAAATTCAACAGCTTCAAACCACCCTTAAACAACAAAACCAATTATTACAACGTCGAACCCTGGAAAAAAATGATTGGGTCGTGCTTAGAGCGCGATATTTAATTGAAGCCGCATCGACCAGCAATCTTTGGGATGATCAAATAGAAACCACAATTGCCTTGCTCACACAAGCCAATACACTTTTAAAAACGTTGCATGATCCAGAAATCATCACCATTCGCCACTCGTTAACCCATGAGATTTCACACTTAAAACACCAACCCAAACCTGATTGGGCAGCGGTATTGGCAGAATTTGACGAATTATCTAATCTTGTGAACACACTACCGCCAAACATTCAATACCAAACACCTCCCCCCTCTTCTGAACAATCAGCCAGTCACCTCGAAACAGCCCTTAAAAAAATTGAAGCTTTGGTGATCATTCGACGCCATCCCAGCACCATCGCGCCATTAATGAACCAAGCTGAAGAAAACATCTTACGACGCAATTTAAATTTGATCCTGCAAGAAGCACAAACAGCGTTGTATCAAAAAAATAATATTTTATACCAGCACGCATTAACAGAGGCTATAAAACTCATCAATCAGTATTTTGATGTTCATGAACCATCAACCCAACAATGCCTCAATCATCTTTTAAGTTTACAAAACATTCATGTTCAAACTCAAGAAACAAAAACCTGGATATTTCTTGTTGAACTCAATCAATGGATTGACAACCATCAAGGAAAAACATCATGAAACGCTTGATGATGATGTTTGCAGTACTTTGTGGTGCCATCATATTGGGCTTACAACTCAAACATGATCCCGGTTATGTGTTGATTGCCCTCAATCATTGGACCATCGAGACCACTTTATGGTTTTTTTGTTTGCTCATCATCATCACTTTTTATGCGTTACATCTTGCAATTCAAGGTACGCATTGGGTGATGCGACTTCCTCATGTATGGCATGCTTGGCGGATGAGCGTCAGCACTCAAAAAAAAATGCAACCCTCCAAAAAGGCCTTGCAACAACAAACCTACCTCTCAACACTGAATCAATTCATCCAACAACATCAAGCACAGTTCGCCGCGAATTTAATTAAAAAATTACCTCGAACATTAAGAGCCAATCCGGAAATCATTCGCACTTACGTTATTTATTTGTTAAAACATCAACAAACGAATGAAGCCAAACAACAACTGCAAACAGCACTCAAACATCAGATTCATCCAGAACTCCTTAAACTTTTAGGCATCTTTAAAAATGCACCGGATCTGCTGGCTTTTACAGAAAAATTACGCAGAACAAATCCCCATAATGCAGATTTATTGCTGAGCATGGGGCAATTGTGCCATGATCAAAAATTATGGGGTAAGGCTAAATCTTATCTTGACCAAAGCCTCATGCTTCATGAAACAGCAGAAGCTTATGAAGCTTTGGGATTATTGATGCTGGACATGCATGACGAAAAAGAAGCGCTTCATGCTTTTCAAAAAGGACTGCACTTGGTTGTTATACCACCGTTCGCCACGTAGTCCCATCTGGTCCATCCTGAAGTTCAACACCCACATTCAAAAGCTCATCGCGCAAAGCATCGGCTTTTTTCCAATCTTTGGCAGCTCGTGCTTCCAAGCGTTGTGCAATTAACGCCTCAATAGATGACTCATCCAAGCTTAATCCAGTTTTTAAAAAGGCTTGTGGGTCTAGTTGTAATAATCCCAAAACACCCCCCAAATGCTTCAACGTTGCGCCCAAAATCGCTGAGGGGTTACGATTGAGCTCATGACTTAAATCAAACAACACCGACAACGCCATGGGTGTATTAAAATCATCATTCATGGCACTATCAAATTTTAGTGCCCATTGCGTATCCACCATCGCTTCATCAAAATTGGGTGCATTGTTTAGGGCTTGATAAAGTCGTGACAAGGCTTTTAAAGCCAGCATTAAATGCTCTTCAGAGTAATTTAAGGGACTACGATAATGACTACTCATCAAAAAATAACGCAAGACTTCAGGGTGATGCTGTTGCAGTACGGATTCAATGGTAAAAAAATTCCCCGTTGACTTGGACATTTTTTCGCCATTTATTTGCAATAAACCCACATGTAGCCAATAGTTGGCATAAGTTTTTCCCGTGACGGCCTCACTTTGTGCAATTTCATTTTCATGATGCGGAAACTGTAAATCCAATCCGCCACCATGAATGTCAAAATGCTCACCCAATGTTTGCATGGACATGGCCGAGCATTCGATATGCCACCCAGGTCGTCCAGCACCCCAAGGTGAAGGCCAACTGGGTTCATTGGGCTTTGTAAGCTTCCATAGTACAAAATCCACAGGCGCTCGTTTACCCTCTTCCACCCGCACTCGGATCCCCGTCTGCAAAGCGTCTAAATCTTGCTTTGAAAGCTTGCCATAATCAGCAAATTGCGAAACCGCGTAACACACGTCCCCATTACCCGCAACATACGCGTGATTCGATGCCAGTAATCGCTCAATCAGGGCAATCATGGCAGGAATATTGTCCGTTGCTCTTGGTTCTACATCAGATTTTAATACCGATAACGCTTGCATGTCATCATGCATGGCCTGAATGTATTGCGTGGTTAATACATCAATATCAATGCCTCGCTCTAAAGCCCTATCAATAATTTTATCGTCAACATCGGTGATGTTGCGCACAAAATGCACTTCATAACCTTGAGCTCGTAAAAAACGAACCATCACATCAAAACACACCAACGATCGAGCATGCCCCAAATGGCATCGATCGTACACCGTCATCCCACAAACATACAAACCAATCTTTCCTGGGTTAATCGGTACAAATGTCTCTTTAGAGCGCGTTAATGAATTGTATAATTGCAACATGTTTAGCCCACCTTTGCCCAGGTTTCTTTTAAGTCAACCACGCGATGAAATGCACCCACACCGTGAGCATTTCTTGCATTTACGGCGTAATAACCCAACCGCTCAAATTGAAACACCGAGCCCATCGGGGCACTCATCAATGAAGGTTCACAAAACCCTTGGCGCGTTGATGCAGAGTTGGGATTGATAAATTGCAAAAAATCATCTTCTCGCGCAGGGTTGGCATCCAAAAACAATCGATCAAACTGATGCACATCAACCTGACACGCTGTTGCAACTGAAACCCAATGAATCACGCCTTTGACTTTTCTGTCCGCTGGATTTTTACCCAAAGTATCGGGATCCAAGGTACAATAAACCGTCGTCACTTGACCCAAATCATCCAAATCCACTCGATGAGCGCGAATCACATAAGCATGACGTAACCGAACCTCAGCATCGATTGAAAGCCGATGATATTTGGGCGGCGGATTCATCATAAAATCGTCGCGCTCAATATAAAGCACTCTGGTAAACGGAACATCACGACCCGTACACTCAAGATGAAGTGTTTCATTTTCTGGGAAATTTTCAATCACAATTTTAATGGGATCCAAAACACACATGGCTCTAGGTGCGGTATCGTTGAGTTCTTGACGGACACACGCCTCCAACAAAGACATATCAATCACCGAGTCTGCACGCGAAATCCCAATCATCTCACAAAATTGGCGCAATGCTTTTGGCGGATAACCACGTTTTCTCATACCACAAAGGGTTGGTAATCTGGGGTCGTCCCAACCCGAAACATAACCTTCCTCCACCAATTGGCGTAATTTTCGTTTGCTGGTCACCGTGTGTGATAAATTCAACCGCGCAAATTCGGTTTGCACCGGTTTTGATGGCACCGGAAGATGTTTGATGAACCAATCATACAAGGGTCTGTGATCTTGAAACTCTAAGGTACATAGCGAATGCGTGATGTGTTCCAGCGCATCTGAAATGGGATGCGCGTAATCATACATGGGGTAAATACACCACGTGTTGCCCGTTCTTTGATGCAGCACATGTCGAATGCGGTATAAGACTGGATCACGCAGATTGATGTTACCCGATGTCATGTCAATGCGCGCTCGCAACACATGTGCACCATCGGGAAATTCGCCCGCCCTCATGCGCATAAATAAATCCAAGCTTTCAGAAGACGCGCGATGTCGATATGGACTATCTTGTCCTGGCTCTTGAAGCGTGCCTCGCTGCTGACGAATTTCTTCTTGGCTACTGCTGTCGACATAGGCCAAGTCATTTTTTATCAGATAAAGCGCAAAATCATACAATTGCTGATAATAATCCGAAGCATGGGTGCATGCATCCCAATCAAACCCAAGCCAGCGAACATCCTCCATGATGGCCTGTACAAATTCATCCTCTTCCTTCATCGGATTGGTGTCATCAAACCGAAGATAACAACGCCCCGAAAATTCTTGAGCCAATCCAAAATTCAAACAAATCGATTTGGCATGCCCAATATGCAAATAGCCATTGGGTTCTGGAGGGAAACGTGTCACCACGTCTTGATGCTTGCCCGCATCAAGCTCATCTTGAATCAATTGTCGGATAAAGTGCGTTCGTTGCTTTTCGTCATTATTCATAAATTAACTCAATCATTCATCAGAAATAAAGGACCCGCCACGTGATGATACGTATTGAATACCTCAGGATACTGCACTTCTACCAAATAAAGCCCATAAGAAGGAGCAGTTTCGGCACCCAATTTTCGATCGCGTGCCATTAAAACCTCTTGGACCCAATCCACTGTTTGTCGCCCGGAGCCAACCGCCATCAACACCCCCGCAATATTTCGTACCATATGATGCAAAAATGCGTTGGCTCGTACATCAATAATCACAAAATCGCCTTGCCGTGTGACATTCAAATGGTGCACACAGCGCATGGGGGTGTTGGACTGACACTCCATGGCACGAAACGAGGTAAAATCATGCTCACCCAACAAAAACTGTGCAGCATCATGCATTAAACGCACATCCAAAGGGCGATATTGCCAGGTGACATGGCTTTTTAAAAGTGCTGGTCGAATGGCGGAATTATAGATCACATAACGATAACGTCTGGACAAGGCAGAATATCTGGCATGAAAATCATCAGACATTTCACGCCCCCATTTAACACACACATCTTTAGGCAAAGACGCATTGGCGCCATAAATCCAACTGCGGATGGCACGATGATTCAAGGCATCAAAATGTATCATTTGATTGGTTGCATGCACTCCGGTATCAGTACGCCCCGCACAAACCACCTGAACCTCATGATCCGCAACCTGACTTAACGCGCTTTCCAAGACACCTTGAATGGTACGAAGACCCTCTTGTGCTTGCCAACCATGATATTGGCTACCATCGTATTCAACCGTCAAGGCAATACGCATCACATATCTCTTTAAAAAAGGTCAATGTATAATATACACCATGTTTTGTCCAGAGGATCTCAATCAATCATATCCCGTGATATTTTACAAAAACTAGTCTACAATCAAAATGGACATTATCTGATTACAAATAAAACAAGGAGATTTTTATGCATGCCAACTTACTACGCAGTGCTGTCTTGGCTTTTTCTTTGGTCACGGTGCAAACATCTTTCGCGCATGAAGAACACCATGGGCGTTGCGAAAAAATGCATCATTTGGTGAAAACGCTGCATCTTAGCCACGCTCAAGAAACCAAAATCAAGGCCATTAAAGATAATTTAACAACCACACAAATGAAACATTGGGAAGAAATGCGTGCGGTTAAAAGTCAAATCAATGCGCTAATTTTCACCGATAAAGCCGTTGATACCAAAAAGCTTGATGAATTGA
>CAISSD010000208.1 GCA_903887975.1 uncultured Legionellaceae bacterium
ACGCCATGATTTAAAATCGATTCTTGTTCTTGGTGCTGGTCCTATTGTGATTGGTCAGGCTGGTGAGTTTGATTATTCCGGAACCCAGGCAATTTGTGCATTAAAAAAAGAAGGTTATCGGGTGATTTTGGTCAACTCCAATCCTGCCACCATCATGACGGATCCAGAACTTGCTGATGCGACCTACATTGAACCAGTGCTCTGGCCAGAAGTTGCAAAAATTATTGAAAAAGAGCGCCCAGATGCACTATTGCCAACCATGGGTGGACAAACCGCTTTGAATTGCGCGTTGGATTTGGAGCGAGAAGGCATCTTGGATGCTTTTGGTGTCGAGATGATTGGTGCATCAAGGGTTGCCATTGAGCGTGCTGAAGACAGAGCTCAATTTAGCCATCTGATGAAATCCATTGGCTTGGAGATGCCACGCTCCATCATTGCACGCACCATGGATGAGGCTTTAGAGGCACAAACGGTGTTGGGATTTCCCATCATCATACGACCGTCTTTTACCATGGGTGGCAGTGGTGGTGGTATTGCATACAATCGAGAAGAGTTTGAAGAAATTTGTGCTCGTGGATTAAAATTATCCCCCACGCATGAGCTTCTTATTGATGAGTCGGTATTGGGTTGGAAAGAGTACGAAATGGAAGTGGTTCGTGATGCGGCGAATCATTGCATTATTGTGTGTACGATTGAGAATTTTGATCCCATGGGGGTGCATACTGGGGATTCGATTACAGTGGCCCCCGCCCAAACCTTAACCGACAAAGAATTTCAACGGATGCGTGATGCGGCCATTAAGGTTTTACGTGCGGTGGGTGTTGATACCGGTGGTGCCAATGTTCAATTTGCAGTGAATCCGCAGGATGGTCGTTTGTTGGTGGTGGAGATGAATCCACGCGTTTCTAGAAGCTCAGCCTTGGCCTCTAAGGCAACCGGTTTTCCGATTGCAAAAATTGCGGCATTATTGGCCGTGGGTTACACGCTGGATGAACTTAAAAACGAAATCACTCAAGGTGCGATGCCGGCATCTTTTGAGCCATCCATTGACTATGTCGTGACCAAAATACCACGATTTAATTTTGATAAATTTCCACAAACACCACAAACACTCACCACCCAAATGAAGTCGGTGGGGGAGGTGATGGCGATTGGTTCTGGTTTTCAAGAGTCGTTACAAAAAGCCATACGAAGTTTAGAAATAGGTCGATTTGGTTTAAATCCTTTGTTTTGTGATGATGATAAAGTGTTGTTGCGTGCTCATCTGCAAACACCAACCCCAGACAGGCTTTGGTACATTGCCGATGCATTTCGATATGGTTTTAGTCTTGATGAGGTGCATCAATTAAGTCGTGTTGATCCATGGTTTTTAGCACAAATTCAAGAACTCATCACGATTGAAAATTTTATAGTCACCCAAACATTGAATGACTTCAGTGAGCGCATGATGCGCGATGTCAAACAACATGGTTTTGCAGATGCCTATTTGGCGCAATTGATGAATACCAGCGAAGATGCGGTGCGTCATCGTCGATTGGCTTTGGGGGTTGTGCCGGTTTATAAACGCATTGATTCTTGTGCTGGTGAATTTCCAAGTGATACAGCGTATCTTTATGGAACGTATCAGATGGTCTGCGAAGCTCGCGTGCAATCATTGCGGCCAAAAATGATGATTTTGGGTGGTGGGCCCAATCGAATTGGTCAAGGGATTGAGTTTGATTATTGCTGTGTGCATGCGGCTATGGCGCTTCGTGAAATTGGTTTTGAAACCATTATGGTTAATTGCAATCCGGAAACGGTGTCCACCGATGTGGATACGTCGGATCGCCTGTATTTTGAGCCGGTGACTTTGGAAGATGTTTTGGCCATTGTGGCATTAGAAAAACCACAAGGCGTGGTGGTGCATTATGGCGGTCAAACCCCACTTAAATTGGCCAAGGCCTTGGAAGACAATGGGGTGGTGATGGTTGGGACCTTGCCGGATGCCATTGACAGGGCAGAAGATAGGGAGCGCTTTCACCACATGGTGAAAAAATTAGGGTTGTTACAGCCTGCCAATGGCACGGTACGAAGTGAACCCGAGGCTTTGGCTTTAGCGACCAAGATTGGTTATCCTTTGGTGGTTCGGCCTTCTTATGTTTTGGGTGGACGTGCCATGGAAGTGGTGCATCATGAAGAGGATTTAAAACATTATCTGGCCCATGCGGTTAAGGTGTCGCATGATGCACCGGTATTATTGGATCAATTTTTAGATGATGCCATTGAAGTGGATGTTGATGCGGTTTGTGATGGCCAAGAGGTATTGATTGGCTCGGTGATGGAGCATATTGAGCAGGCAGGCATTCACTCGGGGGATTCAGCATGCACTTTGCCACCCTTTGGATTAAGTACGGTGGTCCAACAAGACATTATGGCACAAATGCGGCAAATGGCGTTGGAATTGGGCGTGGTTGGGCTTATTAACGCGCAATTTGCCATTCAAGGCGATGATGTTTATGTTTTGGAAGTTAATCCAAGAGCCTCGCGTACGGTACCTTTTGTGTCTAAAGCCACGGGATTACCCTTGGCAAAAATAGCCGCACGATGTATGATGGGCGAATCATTAAAACAACAAGGTGTATTGTGGCAGCAGCCCATGCCCTCGTTTTATGCCATTAAATTACCGGTGTTTCCGTTTATTAAATTTTCCGGTGTTGATTCTATTTTGGGTCCTGAAATGAAATCAACCGGTGAAGTGATGGGCATTGCCAAGCGTTTTGGTCAGGCTTATGGCAAAGCGCAATTGGCCGCAGGGGCCAATATTGCCAAACGTCGGCGTGCGTTCTTATCGGTGCGCGATGCCGATAAAACCAGAATTGGCGCGATTGCCAAGCAGTTGATTGCGCTGGGGTTTGACATTATGGCCACACGAGGTACCGCTTTGGTATTGCAGGCGGCGGGCATTGATTGCAAACGAATTTTTAAGGTGGTTGAAGGGCGACCGCATGTGGTTGATTATTTACTTAATCATGATATTGATTTTATTGTGAATACCACAGAAGGTAAGCTTGCCATTGCAGATTCTTTTTCGATTCGTCGAACGGCTTTGCAACATCAGGTCAGCTACACCACCACCTTAAGAGGAGCGGAGGCAGCGTGCCTTGCCATGAAATATGAAGACAGAACAAACGTCATTAAATTACAGGATTTATGATGCAAAAACATCCCATGACCCAACAAGGCGCTGAAGCCTTAAAAAATGAATTACACCGGCTTAAAACCATAGAGCGGCCCCGTATTATTGAAGCGATTGCAGAAGCGCGTGCCCATGGTGATTTGAAAGAAAATGCCGAATACCATGCCGCACGTGAGCAACAAAGCTTTACTGAAGGACGAATCCAAGATTTAGAAGCGCGTTTATCCAATGCCCAAGTGGTCGATATTTCAAAAGTTCCCAAAGATGATAAAGTCATATTTGGGGTTTGGGTTCATTTGTGTTCGGTGGAAACGGGCAATGAAATCACTTACCAAATTG
>CAISSD010000209.1 GCA_903887975.1 uncultured Legionellaceae bacterium
AACCTTGACAATTAAATCTGCACGCGCAAAAACTTCTTCAGCCGTATCAACAATTAATGCTCCAGCATCTATATAAGCCGCATCACAAATGCCAATGCCAAGTCCTGCATGATGCTCCACCACAACCAAAGCGCCTGCGCGCACAATCTCTGCCACACTCGCAGGCACCAAACCCACACGATATTCGTGCGTTTTAATTTCTTTAGGAACACCAATCATCATGAGCAAACATCCTTATTTTTTCAAAAATTTATCATTCATACTAGCACAACCATTCATCTTGTACAAAAACACACGCGCCCAAGAATGTCCCTCATTTTACATAAAATTTTACAGACTATGCACAAGGTTATCCACAGATTTTGTGGATAACCCCGATTGTAAAAAATCCAAGGGTAAATATATTTTTATGTTATTTATCAACAAGTTAGATAATAAGTTGAACTTTTATATCGGATTGTCCAAATAGAAGGCTAAAAAGTTATTCACAGAGCGAAACGCTAATGATTTTAATCAATGATTCAAGTCATCATCACATAGACAAATGCTCGTGAATCATGATAGGATGCTGCACTGTTTATTTTAAAGCCACTTAAGTCCATGAAAAAGCTTTTCATCAAAACCAACGGTTGCCAAATGAATGAATATGACTCATCCAAAATGGCGGATGTGTTGCATCACTCACATGGTTTGGAACAAACCACCAATGTTGAAGAAGCCGATGTCATTCTTCTGAATACCTGTTCCATTCGCGAAAAAGCCCAAGAAAAAGTTTTTTCACAGTTGGGACAGTGGCGTGAGTATAAAAAAGCGCATCCCGAGGTGATTATTGGTGTTGGTGGTTGTGTGGCCAGCCAAGAAGGTGGCGACATCATCAAACGCGCACCTTTTGTTGATTTGGTGTTTGGCCCACAAACGCTGCATCGTTTACCAGAGATGATAAACCAACATCGGGCTTCAAAAAAATCGGTGGTGGACATTAGCTTTCCGGAAATCGAAAAATTTGATCACCTGCCCGCACCGCGTGCAGAAGGTCCTTCCGCTTTTGTCTCCATTATGGAGGGATGCAGTAAATATTGCAGTTACTGTGTTGTACCTTATACACGGGGTGAGGAAATCAGCCGTCCTTTTGATGATGTCTTGGCAGAATGCTACAAACTCTCCTGCCAAGGGGTGCGTGAACTGAATCTTTTGGGTCAAAACGTGAATGATTATCAGGGATTGATGCATTCTGGTGAAGCCGCTGATTTGGCACTCTTAATTCAATATTTATCCGCCATGGAAGGTATTGGTCGTATTCGTTTTACAACCTCGCATCCTTTGGCGTTTTCAGATTCGTTAATTGAAGCCTATGCTGAGGTTCCAGAATTGGCCAATCATTTGCATTTACCCGTTCAAAGTGGTTCAGATAGAATTTTGGCACTCATGAAACGAGGGTATACGGCTTTAGAATACAAATCACGTATTCGAAAACTAAGGAAAGTTCGTCCCGACATTCGTTTATCAACCGACATCATTGTGGGCTTTCCCGGTGAAACCGACGCTGATTTTAAGGCCACCATGGACTTGGTTGAAGAAATGGGTTTTGACACCTCGTTTAGTTTTATTTTTAGCAAACGCCCAGGAACACCGGCGGCGAATCTTCCTGATGACACCCCGCTTGAGGTCAAAAAAGAACGCTTGGCCTTGTTGCAACAACAGTTGTTAAAACAAACAACCACTTTTAGCCAAAACATGGTCGATACACCGCAGCGATTACTCATTACCGGCGCATCGAAAAAAAATCCAAATCAGTTGGCCGGCCGAACAGAGTGCAATCGTGTGGTTAATTTTGATGGCCCACCAAGTCTTATTGGACAATTTGCCAATGTATTCATCACCGAAGCCTTGCCCAATTCACTACGAGGACGCCTCATCACCCAAAGCGAATATGTCTGAACATATTCCTCACGAACTTCATGGGCAACGAGTGGATGTTGCCCTGGCAAAAGTATTCAGTCACTTTTCACGCGCACAAATCACCCAATGGTTAAAACAAGGGCTTATCACCCTCAATCATGAAATCGTACGACCCAAAGATAAAGCCTTTGGTGGCGCAAGTATTCAATGTTTGTTTGTTTTGGAAAACAAAAATCATTGCCTCCCACAATCCATTGCATTAAACATTGTTTATGAAGACGACAGTCTTTTGGTGGTTAATAAACCAGCCGGACTAGTGGTGCATCCTGGCGCTGGACAAAAAGATCAAACCTTGGTGAATGCACTGTTATACCACCAGGAATCATTAAATCAGTTACCACGAGCAGGTATTGTCCACCGTTTGGATAAAGACACCACAGGATTACTGCTGGTTGCAAAAACACAACCTGCCTACACCGATTTGGTTCGACAAATGCAAGCGCGGACCATTCAACGACACTATTGGGCATTGGTCATGGGGCATGTCATCAGTGGTGCCACCATCGAAACATTTTATGGACGAAATCCACAAAATCGCTTAAAAATGTCGGTTCGACCCAGTGGCAAAGAAGCCATCACCCAATACAGCGTCTTGCAACAATTTCAATACGCAACGCTTTTAAACGTTCAATTACAAACCGGAAGAACCCATCAAATTCGGGTTCATATGGCGCATCTTAAACATCCACTGGTGGGTGATAAGCTCTACAATCAAGGCTTACGTGTGCCCGCGGGTTTGAGTCCTGAATTACGTACTTTATTGCAATCATTCAAACGCCAAGCACTGCACGCCCATACTTTAACATTTTTACATCCCATAACCCATGAACCCTTGACATTAACCACTGAATTGCCTGATGATTTTAAAGCGCTGTTGCAAGAATTGGAGTCCCATCACCATGCATCAAGAGCTTGAATCACCCATTGATATTCATGCCCAATGGAACGCGCCAAAGCACATTGTTGCGTGCACAACGACGCGTCTTAATGGTTTTAGCCAAGCACCGTTTGATGCATTTAATTTAGGCTTACATGTTGATGATTGTGTTGATGACGTCCTAAAAAACCGCGCCGCTTTAAAAACAAGATTAGGCTTAACACAAGAACCCATTTGGTTGGAACAAACGCACAGCAACACCTGCATTGTGGTTGAAGAAACACAAAATCGTATTGCCGATGCCGCCATCACACGCCTTTCGCATGTGCCGTTGGTGGTGATGACCGCTGATTGTGTGCCTATTGTGTTGTGCGATGAGCGGGGACAAGAAATTGCGGCGATTCATGCGGGATGGCGAGGATTGCTGCATGGGATCATTCAAAACACCGTCAACACCCTGATAAGCAAACCCCAACATCTTCTGGCATGGATAGGCCCGGCCATTTGTAAGCATTGCTTTAACATAGGCCCTGAGGTCAAAGAGCATTTTGTGTCACTTTATGGGGATATTGTATCCACAGCATTTGATAAAAATCAGCAACAACATCGGGGTAATTTGCCATTAATTGCTGAAATTATTTTAAAACAATGCGGTATCAATGCCATTCATCAGTCCAATTTGTGTACTTTTGAAGATAAAAATCGGTTTTACTCCTACCGTCGTACCGCAAAAACCGGTAGAATGGTGACATTAATTTGCTCTTTTCAGGAAGCCTCCATACCATGAACATACACAAACACTTCGTCTTACTTCTATTGTCCATGATGATGGGCTCAGCAATCGCCAGCAATCCAGCATTACCAAGCGAATTGCCAACATTAGCACCCATTTTAAAAAAATCCATGCCCGCAATTGTCAACATTGCCGTCCAAGGTATACTCCCAAGCCCCATGATAAGCATCCCGGGTAAATCGCCAACAACACCGGAAGAAGAGGAACAATTAAAACCGAAAAAATTTCAAAGCATTGGATCTGGGGTGATTATTGATCCCGAAAACGGAATTATTTTAACCAACGATCATGTGATACGCCAAGCCGATTTGATTACGGTCACGCTAAACGATGGTCGTCGGCTCAAAGCACAACGCATTGGTTCAGACAGTGAAACCGACATTGCCGTGCTAAAAATTGATGCAAAACATCTGCATACCCTCACCATTGGCGATTCAGACAAAGTCGACGTTGGCGATTATGTGATTGCCATTGGTAACCCTTTTGGGCTGAATAACTTTGGCAACAGTCAATCCGCCACCTTTGGGATTGTGAGTGCCAAACAACGAAGTGATTTAAATATTGAAGGCATTGAAAATTTCATCCAAACCGATGCCGCCATTAATCCT
Source organism: uncultured Legionellaceae bacterium (assembly GCA_903887975.1). Lineage (GTDB taxonomy): Bacteria > Pseudomonadota > Gammaproteobacteria > Legionellales > Legionellaceae > CAISSD01. The sequence continues at coordinate 4,238 of CAISSD010000209.1, forward strand.
GGTAATTCAGGTGGCGCGCTCATTAATATTCGTGGTGAGCTGATTGGCATCAATACCGCCATCATCTCCATGTATGGCGGTAATGTGGGTATTGGTTTTGCCATTCCCATCAACATGGCCAAAGAAGTCGCACAACAAATTGTTCAATACGGTTCGGTGCATCGCGGCATGATGGGTATTTTTGTGCAACCCTTAACGCCAGAATTGGCCGTCGCCATGGGTCAACATGAAAACATGCAAGGCGCCTTGGTTGCACAAGTCAACGAAAGCTCACCAGCCGAACGCGCGGGCGTAAAACCTGGTGATATTATTGTGGCCATTAATGATGCAAAAATCACCCAAGCCACCCAAGTTAAAAACATCATTAGTTTATTGCGTGTTGGC
>CAISSD010000210.1 GCA_903887975.1 uncultured Legionellaceae bacterium
AAAATCATTATTTTTCATAATAGATAAGCCTTATTTTTGGTTGTGTCAAACCTTGGGATAAGCTTGATATGAATCATGGATTTAGGTATTAATTTTTTTAAATAAAAGCTTATCCCGCGTTCATTCATAGGATCACATACCATTCATACACAAAAACATCCACAGGTGTTTTGAAGATTTATTGATATTCGTCTTAAGCCAAATCCATAGGATCCACATCAATACCCCACACCACACCTTGACTTAAAGTATGACGCAAAAATTCGTGGCGAAGACTGGTGAGCTCTTGATTCAACGTCACGCGATTTGGCGATTTGATTAGTAATTGCCATCGATGCTGCATGGCTTTTCTTGCCAGTGGTGCAGGCGCTGGGCCCAAAATGTCAAGAACACTGTTTTTGTGTAACAGAGCCTTCATGGCATGCAACAACGCCAATGGTTTATCCGCTTTTTTAGAGCCCGCGCGAATCAAGGCCAAATGATAAAATGGTGGCATTTTTGTGCTTTGGCGTTGCACCAATAATGCTTGTGCAAAAAGATCGTATCCTTTTTGGACCAAAAGATTAAGCAGTGGATGTTCTGGAATGTGCGTTTGAATCACCACTTGCCCCGGGCGCGTGTCCCTGCCTGCGCGTCCTGAAACTTGTGTTAACAATTGCCCCAAGCGCTCAATGGCACGAAAATCTTGATTGAAAAAACCTTGATCCGCATCCAACACCACCACCAAGGTTAAGTTTGGAAAATGATGGCCTTTGGCCAACATTTGTGTGCCCACAACCATCTGTATTTGACCCGATTCAATCTCGGCCAATTTTGTATCCATCACATCTTTTCCCTGCACTTCATCTCTATCCATACGAAGGATGTTGGTGTTTGGAAAGCGCGTTTGTAAATATTCAAAAATACGTTGCGTGCCTAGTCCTAGAGGCAATAATGATGCACCATGACATTTTGGACAATGAGTGGGCGCTTGGTTGTATTGCCCACAATGATGACACAGAAGTTGATTTTTTTTTCGATGCAACGTCATATGGCTGTCACAAGATCGGCAATCGGCCATCCAGCCGCAATCATGGCACATTAAAACCGGTGCATAACCACGACGATTGATAAACACCAACACTTGATTGTCTTGTGATAGATGTTGTTCAATTAAAGTTAATGAAGCTGGTGCTAGACCTTGTTCTAATTTTTGATGGCGAACATCCAAGATCTGATAATGCAAGGGATGCTGGCTTATGGCTTTATTGTGTAACTTCAAGACTTGATATTTGCCATTGAACCCATTGTGTAAACTCTCAAGGCTTGGGGTTGCTGATCCCATGATGATGGGAATGTTTAAACCGCGGGCACGAACCAAAGCGCTATCACGTGCGGAATAACGAACCCCGTCCATTTGCTTAAATGAGGCATCATGTTCTTCATCCACCACAATTAACCCCAAATCCGGCATGGGGGTAAAGATGGCTGCGCGCGTGCCAATGATAAGACGAACAGTACCCTCGCTTGCCCATTGCCAGGCCAGCACCCGCTCTTCTTCGCGAAGATGCGAGTGAATCACAGCCATAGGCTCCGAAAATCTTGTTTTAAAACGCGACATCATTTGGGGGGTTAAACCAATTTCTGGAACCAACACCAAGACCTGTTTTTTTTGCATCAAAACTTTGGTAATCACTTGCAAATAGACTTCGGTTTTGCCACTTCCCGTGACGCCATACAAATAAAAGCATTGATATTGGTTTATATGTAAAAGAATAGTGTCAACGGCGGTTTGTTGCTCAGGATTCAAAGCCAAAGCTTTGGATTGAGTTTGAGTGACTATCGGTTGCACCAAGGTTTCTTGAATACCAATCCAACCTTGTTGAATGAAGGCCTGCATCAAAGACCACGAAAATCCTGCTTGAAGGATGTCTTTTTTTGAAATTTGGGGGTGGTGCTCTAAAAATGCTAAAAGCGCTTGTTGACGATGGGCATTAGGCTTGAGTTGCGGTTTTAGCACGGCCAAAGGCTCTTTTAAAGTATAATGGACCATGCACGGTTTATAAAGCGCGTCCCCTCGTCGATAATGTTTGGGTAACATCAAGGGTAAGACTTCGGATAAAGGCGATTGATAATATTGCCCTACCCATCGACACAAGCGCAGCATTTCTTTGGACAACACGGGCGTTTCATCAATCACTTCATGAATGGATTTGAGTTGTTTTAGGGTTAAATTTGATGTCCCTTCATCCATCACAACGCCCAAACGTTTTTGATTGCGAAAAGGAACCCAAACGCGAGTCCCAATGCTAGGCCAAGTGTTTTCTGATAAATAATCAAACACATCGTGATGCGTGTTCAAAACCGAGACTTTAAGAACCTTAATCATGCTTGCCAATGATGACTTGCTGACTGCCCTGGTGCTGAAAAAACTTTAACCGTGATGGCTTGAATGCGATGGTTTAAAAGCGCTTCTTGGTCTTTTGTCAATTCACCAACAAACCAGCGCGATAATTCTTCAATGGTGATGTTGGTTAAGGGCATGATGAGCACATCTTCTTTGAGAAAAGGAATTTTTTTGTGATTGAAGGTAAAATAGTAATAATCACGGTCTTCGGCAAACTGTAAAAAAGGCGAAAATTTAGGCATTAAAAATCGTTGATTTAAATGCCGACACAAATCACGCATGAGTGTTTTATAATATCGATAATCAAAAGTCATGCCATTGTCTTCAATGCGGGTGGTGAGCGCCAAATACACTTGATACCGATGCCCATGTAGAGGCTCGCGCTCGGTCGCTGAAAAAATAGTGGTGTGACCGGCTGTAAATTGCATGGATTCTTTTTGTATTTCTATGGTGGTTAAATAACCTGACATATGAGTCCCCTATAATGTTCGACGTTTATCCTGCATCAAAAAGCCCCGAAGTGGTGCATCAAAATTTCGTGTTAAACCCATGACCTTAAAAAGCTCGCCCATTTCTTCGGGTTGGAGCAATTGCCGTATGGCCTGTTGTAAACGCAACCGTTTTGGCTCTTGATGCAGCGCGATGAATTGATTTTGTTGTTCAGTCACCAAATCCAATAGTCCATTGGCCAACAAAAAGGCTGCTTGGCTGGTGTATCCTGCTATTTTAAAACCCGCATCATAGGCTGCTTCTGCCACATGGGTAAAGTCTACGTGTGCCGTGATGTCTTGGCGGCCTGGGTTAAGAAGCGCATTCACATGGGATTTGTGGCGCTCATGACACATGATTGTACCTTGATTTCTATCCGGATGGTAATATTCAAGCCGTGGAAAACCATAATCGAAAATCAAAAACAAACCGGTTTCAAGCATTTGGCTGCATTGCTTTAGCCAATCATCAAGAAACAAATTGGCTTCCGATTGATACACCCCTTCAAAAGGTGGTAATGCATTTTTGATGTACTCCAATAGTTTTGGGTTGTCGCATTTTTGGGGGATTAATGTTAATTGTTGGGTGGCATCCAAACCCACGTGTAGTTCAAATAGGTCCTCATCGGTTTGTAAAAATCGATGAACCGGCATGGCGTCTAAGACTTCATTGGCAAGGATAACACCTGAAAAAGATTTTTGGGGCCAAGACGATAACCATTCTATTTTGGAGGCCAAATGCGGAATTTCTTGTTGAATTAGTTCCTGTTGTTTTTGTTTTAAAAAACCGCTGACCTCTAGTATTTGATAGGTTTTTGGTAACGACTCGAGACGCTCTAAATGTTTTAAAACATCCACACACAATCGCCCAAGCCCTGCGCCAAATTCAAAAATAATGGGATCAGAAAGCGTGGATAAAACGTCTTGGCATTGAGTTGCTACTGTATAACCAAACAAAGGTGTTAGGTGGGGGGCCGTGATGAAATCACCTTCTAACCCTATTTTGGGTAATTCTGAGCTATAATACCCACAAATAGGGTGATACAGTGCCAAGTGCATGAATTCAACAAAGGGCATGCTTTGACGAGCATGGAGCTCCTGGAGAAAAACATCATTAAAATGCATAAAATAGATTGTTTAAACAAAAAGAGGAACATACCTTGAATTTGCACCATACACAAGCGGCCCCTGTGGCGTTGATTACCGGTGCTGCCCGACGAATTGGCGCCGCAATTGCGCAACATTTACATCAAAATCATTATAATATTATTATTCAATGCCATCAATCCGTCGATGCAGCAAAAGCGCTGGCGCAAAGCTTGAATGAACAACGTGCTGATGGTGTTTTGGTTTTAGACGTGGCACTATCCGATAAAAATGCCTTAAAACGCATGATGGATGATGCATTGTCTTGGCAGGGTCGATTGGATGTGTTGGTTAATAATGCTGCTACTTTTGAATCAACACCTTTGGATGCGGCATTTGATGCCCCATGGGATGATTTGTTTTGTATTAATGTTCAAGTGCCCTTTTGGTTAAGTTGTCTTGCGCGACCTTATCTTGAAATGACCAAAGGCTCCATCATCAACATCACCGACATTCACGCCGAAAAGCCATTAAAAAATTATTCGCTGTATTGCCAATCAAAAGCCGCATTAACGATGCAAACACTGTCTTTAGCGCGCGAGTTTGCCCCAAATATTCGGGTGAATGCCATCGCACCTGGTGCGATTCTTTGGCCGGAGCATCAAAATAAGCTTTTATCCTCACAACAAAATGCTATCATAGCACATACGTTGCTTAAACAGCATGGCGATCCTTTTTGGATTGCTCAAGCCGTGTTGGCACTTTTGCAAAACAAATTCATTACAGGACAAATTTTAAAAGTTGATGGTGGGCGATTTTAGAAAAAAATATTGAATATCATAGTGTTATTCTATACGATGTCTGTTTTTATACTTTAAGGCTTGTGACAATTTGTGCATAAAATGAAATTAAAAACCAATTTAACCACCCTGATGTTGCGTCATGGAAACATTAGTGTGAGCGATCTGGCCAAGGCGACGGGTTTACCCCAGCCAACGTTGCATCAACTCTATAGTGGTGCGACCACACGCCCGCATCAAAAAACGTTAAACGCTTTAGCAGAGTTTTTTTCTGTTGATGTTGATGCCTTAATTGGCTTAGTGCCGCTGCCTGAACAATGGCCGAAACATTTAAAAATTCAATTGAATTTACAAACCACGCCATTGATTGAGTGGCATGAGTTGCCCTTATGGCCTGAAGGTATTGCTTTGGATAAAAAACCAGCTTTATTGTTGGATAGCCAAGATAGCCCTCATACTTTTGCTCTTCGCATGAATGACAGTAGCATGGAGCCTTTGTTTCCATTGGGTACACTGCTTATTTTTGATGCTAAAAAAACGTTAAGTGATAGGGATTGTGCATTGATTCATATTCATCAAACCAATCATTTTGTGTTCAAACGCATGTTGCTTGATGGCGGGATGATGTACGCTAAATCCATTAATCCTGAACTTCGAGAGCTTCCGTTGCTTAAAATAAATCCAAAAGATAAGATTGTTGGCGTATTGTTGGAGGCGCGGATTAAATTTTGATACAACATCGAGCGCGCAAACATTTGGGGCAAAACTTTCTTCAAGATCAATCGGTCATCCAAAATATTTTGCATGTATTTGGCCCGAAAGAAAAAGATAAAGTGATTGAAATTGGCCCGGGTTTAGGCGCGCTGACGCATCCTTTGATGAATCAATTGGGGCATTTAACCGTCATTGAAATTGATAGGGATTTACAACGTTATTGGCAAACACAATATCCTCATCAAATGGATGTTTTATGTGCTGATGCTTTAACGGTTGATTTTAGTGCGTTGGGCTCTGATTTGCGTGTGATTGGCAATTTGCCGTATAACATTTCTACGCCTCTTTTATTTCATCTTTTAACGTATTGCGCGTGTATTCAAGACATGCATTTTATGCTGCAAAAAGAAGTGGTGGATAGACTTTGTGCGCAGCCAAACACGAAAAATTATGGTCGATTAAGCATTATGGTTCAGTATCACTGTGATGTGGAATGTTTGTTTTTAGTGGCACCAGAGGCATTTCATCCCAAACCCAAAGTTAACTCCGCCGTTGTGCGTTTAACACCGCATACAACACCTTGCTATCCTATGGTTGATAAAGAAGCGCTTAAATCGTTGGTTGCAAGCGCTTTTTCTATGCGACGAAAGACTCTGGCCAATAACTTAAAAAACATCATCTCTGTCGAAGAGCTTCGTCAATTAGACATTGACCCCACCCAAAGACCCGAACAGATTCCCATCGAAGCCTATGTTCGTATAGTGCAATCAATAACCAAATAGACTACAATTATCCTATAACTTTCAATACTGGGTTCGTCGTGTTCCAACGTGCGTTGAAAAAAAACACCAAAACCATGCCTGCACCTAAAGGATTTTTATCTTTAGTGCCCGCGGTGAAGCTTTTGGGGCAATCACAGCGGTTTCAGCTGATGACAAAAATCAAAGATTCTTTGGCGCTGGATGATGTGTTGTTTGAACAAACCACCCATAGGTTGATTCATCAATTGAGTGACTATTGTCAACAAATTCCCGAAACCAGTAATGGCTATTATGCCATGCCAGGTGGGTTATTGGATCATGCTTTAAATCGTACAGAAGCCGCCACACATCTTGCACGAGAACTCATGATGCAAGAATCTCAAAATGTAATGTCTGATGCGCAAAAACGAGTATTATACGCATTAACTTCGGCCAGTCTATTGCGAGGTATAGGACAGCTGGGATTGGATCATCGTATTGAATTGCATGCTGATGAGGCAAGTTTGGTGAGGTTATGGTCGCCTTTGGTTGAAAGTTTATGGCAAGCGGGCAGACCTTATCGGCAAAGTTTTCTTAAAGAAGGTCCCAAAGAAGAGCGCTGTCGTTTAACCATTTTATTGGCACATGCTTTAATGCCAAAGCAAGGCCTGATTTGGATTGCTGAAGATCATGATTTGTTGCGCATCTGGCTTGCTTTGCTTGATGAAGACACCGAAGGTGCTGGAACCTTGGGTGCTATTTTGGACTTTGCTGATGCCATTGCCATACAGCGTTATTTAAGTGATTTTACCCATCGCATCATGGGGCCACATGGGGCAGAGGGTGATGGTGGAGGGCGCGCGCATTCACCCAAACGAATGGGAACATTTAGCGATACCACACCACTTTCGATTAAAGAGCAAGACAAACTCACGGGGGCTGAATTCATTCAGTGGTTGATGACGGCGCTAGAAAGCAATAAAATCATGCTGAATAAACCGCCCTTGATGAGTGTTCCAGGAGGATTAATTTTATTGCCTGAAGTCTTTCAATTGTTTGTTCGAGAACATCCAGAGTATAAAAATGCAAAAGCTGCAGAAAAAGGATTTCGTTCTTGGGGATTACATCACGTTCGTCAAGATGGGGCTATTGTATTTAATAGGCACAATATGGTTTTGACTTTATCACATCTGCAAGCACAAATGACAAAAAAACTAAATACAGAAGGGCAATGGGTGAGTGCAGACAAAACACCATCGCATTATTTTAACTTAAAGCCTGGAGCCTCCAAACGTGGCTGATTATGCCATTGGGGATGTTCAAGGTTGCTTTGATGCGCTGCTTCGTTTATTGAACGTCATCCAATTTAATGAGCATGAAGATAGGCTATGGTTTGTGGGCGATTTGATCAATCGAGGCCCCCAATCTTTAGAGGTATTGCGTTTTATTAAGTCGCTTCCCATCAAACCCAAAATCACACTGGGCAATCATGATTTGTATGGTTTATGGCGTTTGTTTCTTCATAAGCCACCAAAAGCGGATGACACGCTTGATGCTTGGCTGAAGGCGCCTGATGCGGATTCGTTGGGCCATTGGTTACGTCAACAGTCCATTATGATTCATGACGAAGCTTTAAATATGGTGATGTGTCACGCGGGTATTGCACCAATATGGAGTCTTCATGAAGCCAAAGCGTATGCTTTGGAATTAGAAGATGCGTTATCTGGTGATGATTACCTGAATTTTTTTGCGCACATGATGGGCAATAACCCCCATGAATGGACCAAGACCATGAATCAAATGGAGCGTTTAAGATTGATTTGCAATTACTTTACACGCATGCGATTTTGCGATCGTCAAGGTCATTTGGAATTAAAACACAAAGGGAGTGTGGGCAGCACCCCTAAACATTATTATCCATGGTATGCTGTACCTCATCGCATCATTATCCCTTCGGATATTGTTTTTGGGCATTGGGCCGCGCTTCAAGGGCGGTGTCCCATTCCCAATATTCACGCCATTGATACTGGTTGTTTGTGGGGTGGTCAATTAACTGCATTAAGACTACAAGATAAACAGCGGTTTTCTGTGTTGGGGCCATAAACCCTGTCAATTTACGTTATTTTGTCTTATCATTCAGCAATGTGGTTAAGACATTCAACGAATATGGCATTAGCAACACCCTCGAAAAATAATTTAGGATTATTCACATTGGTCATGATGGCCATTATTTCTGTAGATAGCTTAAGAAATTTACCTATTGCCGCTCAATATGGGGTGTCTTTGGTGACATTCTATGTGATTGCGGGACTTACTTTTTTTTATCCATTGGCCTGGATTACCAGTAAACTTGCCGTTATTTATCCCAAAACAGGCGGATCTTACGTTTGGATCACCAACGCTTTTGGCCATCGCTCGGGTTATCTGGCCTTGTGGCTACAGTGGTTGTACAACATGATTTGGTATCCCACGTTGTTTGCTTTTATTACGGCGACACTTGGGGAAATGATGGGTCCTCATTTACAAAACAATACCTGGTTTATTCTCATCGTGAGCTTGGGTTTTTTTTGGCTTTTAAGTTTATTGCATTGCTTGGGAATGCGTACCAGCAAATGGCTTAGTGTGTTTAGCGCCATGGTGGGTACATTGTTGCCCAT
>CAISSD010000211.1 GCA_903887975.1 uncultured Legionellaceae bacterium
ATCATCACCGGGTAGTGGTGTGGATGTTAAGAGGTGGCGCGCGTCCAACCACAAACAATTGAGACCTTGTTGGGTTAAAAAAGCATGACCAAGACGGGTCATCATGAGCTCACCAAGACTTAAAATTTGCGCTTGTGTTTTGGCGGGTGCTTCTTTTAGGAGCGCGATACCGGTTAACCAGCAATGTAATTGTTCGATGTCGGCTTCGATACAATCAAATGTCACATTCAAGTCATCGGCCAGTTTTGCATAATTTTGCCGAAGTTCGTTAAAAAGTGCTTCATGTTCGTTGTTTTTAGCCGCAATGGCCATGGCTTCGAGTTGGTTCGAAGCGTGTGTTCTTGCCGAGCAAACAATGATGGGTTGGGTGTTTTGTTGTCGATGTTGCCGGGTGATGGCAACAATGTGATCCCAATTGGTTCTGGAAGAAACACTGGTGCCACCAAATTTGGTGATGATTTGCTGCATGCAGATATTTCCGCTTAAATTTAATTCAATTTATAACATGAGCAGTGATTTAACTCAAGTCCCACTATGCATCCGTCATTTTTTAAATTATAGTGAATGAATGTCGTTCATGATAAGCAAAGGAATTGCTTTATGTCATCAACAGCCATAAAAAAAGCACGACTGATTATTCGTAATGCAACACTTAAAGATGTTCCTGGTATTTGTCGTTTGGATAAAGCGGTTTATCCGGATTGGTTGCCTTGGGATATGGCCTGCATCAACAGTCAAATCACGCGTTATCCCGAAGGGCAATTCATTGCGTTGTTTGATAACGAGGTGGTGGGATACTCGGCATCCATTCGTGTGTCTGGTGCCATTGCATTGTGTCAACACACCTGGGAAGACATTACCGGCAATGGTTTTGCAACCACGCACGATCCCCATGGGGATTATTTGTATGGCATGGAAACATTTATTGATCCTCGTTTTTGGAACAAACACATTGGTCATCGTATTTATAACGAACGCAAAGAACTTTGTGTGCGTTCGCATTTAAAAGGCATTGTGGCGTGCGGTCGGATGTCACATTTTTCAGAAGAGAAAAAACGCGTAAAAACACCGGAAAAATATATTGAATTGGTTCAAAATGAAAAAATTCACGATCATACCTTGTTGTTTCAATTGCACAATGGTTTTGAAATTATTGGGATTTTGAAAAATTATCTTAAAGAAGATAAAAAATCATTGGGCTATGGTGCGCATTTGCTGTGGCATAATCCCGAGCTTTTACATGTGCATCAAAGCAACGAACTCCATCAACATCGCGCCAAGCATCATTACTTGGATCAAGATCATGTTCGGGTGGCAACGGTTCAATATGAGCAACGAAAAATAAGCTCTTACGATGAATTTGCCAATCATGTGGAATATTTTGTTCGCTCTGTGGCGGAGTATCGTACGGATTTTGTGTTGTTCCCAGAATCATTCACCATGCAATTGTTGTCCATGCATCATGAACCATTAACCGCCGATAAAGCGATTGAAACACTGGCCAAATACACCGAGCAATTCAAAGACATGATGATGAAGTTGGCCATTGAATACAACATCAACATCATTGGTGGCTCAATTCCCACCAAAAAAGGCACGGAAATACAAAATGTGGCTTATGTGTTTTTGCGCGATGGTTCGGTGCATGCCCAGGCCAAAGTTCACCCCACGCCGGACGAGCGCAATGTTTGGAACATGCAAGGCACCTCAAAAGTTGAGCGCATCATGACCGATTGTGGTCCAATTGGGGTATTGATTTGTTATGACGCAGAATTTCCTGAATTGAGCCGACATTTGGTGGATCAGGGGATGTTTATTTTGTTTGTGCCTTTTTGTACGGATCAACGTGCGGGATATTTACGGGTGCGGTATTGTGCGCAGGCGCGTGCAGTGGAGAATCAGTGTTATGTGGCCATAGCTGGAAACGTGGGGAATTTGCCGGGTGTGAGTAATATGAATGTTCAATACGCACAAAGCGCAATCTTTACGCCCAGTGATTTTTCATTTGCACGCGATGGCATTGCGGCTGAAACCCCGATTAATGTTGAAACCATTGCTTTTGCGGATTTGAACATCAAAACGTTGATTGCAGCGCGCAATTCGGGATCAGTGATTAACCTTCAAGATCGCCGTACGGATTTGTATACGGTTGAATGGAAGGGGAAGGTTAAAAAATAATCATTAATATCAATGATGATAGACTAACCCGATGCACGACTTTTCACTGAGCACTACGTGCTAATATCTTTCTTCCCATTCTATTTGTTAAATCTCACAATCCCTTGATCTGATTTTTTCGACATATTGGTTTTTTGATTGATTTTTTAGTTTATATTTTAATGTTTTTGCGTAATAATAAAACTTAATCTATAGTTTATTTAAGATTATTAAGGATGATTGATGCATCATGACCAAGGATGAGTTGCAAAAAATACAAAATGAATGGATTGAAAAAGCACGTTGGGCGCGTGCTTGTGGGGATGATAATCTATTCGAGCGTTTTCAAAAAAAATGGCTTGATGTCACTAAAGCATATTTTTCAGAAGAAGCTCGTGATCTTAAGAATGAATTTTGGCAAAATTTTGAAGGATTAATAACCGACGATGGTGAATATGAGAACTTGTTGGATGTGAAGGCATTTGAAGCCCCCGACTTTAATAAGATCCAGTTGAATGATGAGGGTAGGCAATCATTTTTAAAAGATTTTTATAATCCTTTACTAAGTAAATTAAAAGGCCCAGAACTCGAGATATTGTCTAAGTTACTTGAACCACTATCAAAAAAAGAAGATGGTTTACTTGACAATCACAATGAACCTGGAATTTATGAAATTCTTCTTCGGTATCAACATTATCAACAATTAAAAAATAATCTGCTTTTGATTGGGCAAAATACTCTGGTTGATTTACTTGAAACCTATGCGAAACAATTATACTTTCCACCTGATGGGATTGTTGATTTTTCCAAGATAGAGGATTATGCCGCTTATATTCAATGTTTGGATTTTATATTTCAAAAAAGTCTTGATCATTATAAGCTCGAGGGATTAAAAAGTCCTGCAGCCAAGATTTTTTATCTGAACAAAGTCTTGCCTCAATATAAAGAACAATTGAATGATCATGGTTTTGATGGTGAAAAGCTCTTAAAATCAGCAATTGCTTGGCGTGCAAAAAGTTCTGATGAAGAACAAAAAATGTTATTTACCAAGGTAGCTGGTGCTTCTGAAGCAAAGTTTGAGGTTGATGAATCAAACTCACGTATTGAATCAGTTTCGAAGTCATATGTGCCAGATACCCAGTCTAATGATTTTGAAGACCAATACAGTGCATGGAAAATGGCGCCATGGTCTGAATCTTTTAAGCGTGAAACAACGCCAAGTCTTGTTGATGAACTTTATGAAATCACCAATAAATATGCCAAAGCCAATCAAGAAAAGGATTAAAAGAACAAAGAGAAAGCTCAAAGTAAAGAAAAAACTTTTGATAAAGTCATAAAGTATTTAAAAAAACAACCTCAAAGTAATGAACAACCCAAAAGTCAATCAGACAAGACTTTTGATGCCATTGATACGCGTCTGCTGTCGCTTTGTAAAAATAATGATATGTTGATAAATAAACTTAAACAAACCATTTCTGGTTTATCTCGTGAAGAGATATTTGATCAAAAAATTCTTTTTGATTTTTTGAC
>CAISSD010000212.1 GCA_903887975.1 uncultured Legionellaceae bacterium
AAAGATTTTATTTTGATGTTTTTTTGATGTGCCATCATGGGTAGTATTTTTTCCAACCATGAGTTTTTCTTGGGTGTTACAATAATATTTAAGCCCATGGCTTTAATCACAGGCTCTAAAATAAAGCGCGAACGCATCAAAACCATTTGTGTGGCAACACTATTGCCTCCTGCGCCCATCACAAATTGATTGGGCATTCCCGGCATACCCATGGAGCGTGCATTGTCAACTTGCAATAATAAAGTTGATTGGTAAAGCGGTACTTGTCGATACGCATAAAAACTGCCCACAAGAAACGACAACAACATTAAGGACACAACCAACCATTTGTTAACCATCATCTGATGAATCAAAATACTTAAGTTGATGTCATCATGATCAGCCAATGATGGATGCTTTTTAGTGCTTGTTGATATCACGTTTAAATTCCCATTTAGTAGATTCATGCTGAGGCCAAAAATGCTTGACTATAAATAATCGGTTGTACTGATGGAAGCAATTGGTTGATCAAGCGGTTCCAACGTGTCACTGGTGCTGTAGAAACATATAAAATATCACGTGGTTGTAAGCTAAATCGTTCCGCAAGCAACAATTTATCCGCAGTTTTTGCATTCAACCAGTAAATTTGTGGTGCTGTAAAACTGCCTCGAATCACATAAATATAACTGGGATCGGCCGTATCAACATTCATCCACCCCGATTGTGCCAATGCATCCGCAATGGTTAATTGCTGATCGGTAATGGGTAAAAATCCCACTTTATTCAGCTCGCCCAACACATAAATTTTTTGTCCACGAAAATCAGCAACCCGAACGTTTACCTGCGGATTGGGAACATATTTTCTAAGTTTGTGTGTGATTTCAGCACGAATGGTGTCAACGGTTTTATTGGCCACTTTAACATAACCAATCAGTGGGAAAAAAATATCGCCATTGGCATTCACCAAATACCCCTGCTGACCAGACGGGCCTTGTGTGCTGGATGTTGTGATGGCAGAGCCTTGAACCTCAATTAAAAATTCTGGATGTTGCCATACCGTGATGTGCAATACATCCGAGGGTGCTACATGATAGTAATACGTATTAATGCGTTGATCCGCAATTAAATCGGCGGAAATTGGGATTAGCGTTGCATGAACATCTTCAAATTTTGGCGCCGTGTATTTTTGCATTTTTCGTGTGTTGATGTTGTCCATACCAGGCATCATCGAACAATGGCACAAGCTTAGTGCTGATGCAATCACGCTGATTTTTTTTAACATATTAGTTCCATAATTTATCACACCATTCATCAAGAGCTTGATCAATCAATGCTCTGGCTTGCTCGAAAATGACACTAGGTCTTTGAAAAGGATCTGGGATGTCAAATCCCCCCCAATGTCCTAAACGTTGAACCCGACCTTTTGTTTCAGGAAACATCGCTTCAATATGCTGTTTTAAATCACGATTCATGGTTAAAATCAGATCGGAATTCAAAGCCATCTCTGATGATAATTGTCTTGCGCGATGCATTGATGCATCCAAACCACGCTCCATCATCAACCGTTGTACCTGAGGATCAACCCCATGCCCCACCAATGCACCAACTCCTGCTGATGCCACAACCGTTCCTTGTTCAGTCAATCGGGCACGCAAAAGCATTTCAGCCATGGGACTGCGACAAATATTTCCAACACACACCATCAAAACACTTTGCATGATCCCACGCTACCGCCCTTGGATTAGACTGTCAATTTCCAAAAAACAAAAAAATAAAAATCAAGCAATACTCATCACCGAATGCACTGATAAATCAATGTATTGTGGACGATTTAAAAAATTTAATAACAAAGTAACCCGCTCATCACCATCAACCGCTGTAACCATTGCCTCTAATGTGCTGAAAATGCCGTCTTTAATTTGAACCTTGTCACCAATGTGATGAATGGGTGCCGGTATTAAGCCCTGAAGGTTCGAACAGTGGTATTGAAGGCCATCAACCAATGCATCATCAATCCGAGCGGGAATACCATTAAAATGCACCAAACGACTGACACCACGCGTAGAGCGAATGGTAGACCAGCTTTGGGCGTCATTTAATCGAACAAATAAATAATAAGGGAACAACGAGGCCATCACCGAACGAACTTGACCTGCTATTTTACGCTTAACCAGGGTTGTTGGATGAAAGCATTCATAATGTTGATTTTGAAGATGGGCTTCTGCCCGAAAACCTTCTCTCGGTTTACACTGAACCAAATACCAAAAACTGTCTTGATGCATCACAACAATCCATACTCCATGACATGACAAATACCACACAAAAATCAGTGCGGACACCATTTGTTTCCTGAAATCAGTCTAGAGGAATCACCAACAATTGTAAAGCAGAAAAGAAAGAATTAATGTTTTATGGTGCGATATAATTGACGGGTCAATAGCGCTTTTCCGTTCAAATAATACTCAATTGTTTTTTGCATGATAAACTTTGATGTTTTTAACACAGAATCCAAATCCAATTGTCCTTGAGTGAAGGCATGAAGATCCTCACCCAAAATTCCGTTTATGGCTTTGATAAAACCTTCTCCTGGAATATAGGCATAATAGGCATCTGTATCAATTGGTTTTTGACTGTTTACATCATGTGTCCAAGAAAACTCATATCCGCATTCACAAAGCAATGACCATTCAAAGGGGCGTAAAATCATTTCTATTTGTCGCTTATTTTTAGCCTCGGCTAACTGTTTGATCGTTTGATGGTAAACATCATACAGGTGGGGATGTGCATCTTGGATTTGGATAAAATGACCGATTAATTCATTAACATACAATCCTGCCAATAAATTTGGCCCCAACAAAATGTTTGCTGTGTGACACGCTTCCATCTGTTGGACATAATGCCATTGACCTTTGGCCTTAAACACCACCCATAAAGGCAAAAAAGGTTGTAGTAATGCTTGTTTTTTCGGTGTTCGACCGCCTTGGCAACGCGCTCGAATCAAACCGCCATCACGTGTAAAAAAAGTAACAACCAAACTGGTTTCGCCAACCAATCGTTTTGACAACACATAAGCTTCAAGCGGTTCAATCATCATAACCCAATTGCTTTAATATGATTTCGTTGTCAGACCAACCCGATTTAACCTTACACCAACATTGTAAAAATACTTTTTTACCCAACAAACGCTGCATGTCCATGCGTGCATGGGTTGCAATGGTTTTAAGTTTTGCTCCATGATGGCCAATGATCATGCGTTTATGGTTTTCTTTGTCCACCATAATAAGCGCGTGAATGCGCACCAAAGCTTCTTCTTCTTTAAATGATTCAATTTCAACCGACGTGGCATACGGCAACTCCTGCCCACATGAACGGATGATTTTTTCACGCAACAATTCTGCGCATAAAAACCGCTCTGATCGATCAGTGATTTGATCGGCCGGAAATAAGTACGGACCTTCTGGCAGAAACGCTTGCACACAGGTTTGAAGTGAGTCAATTTGTGAGCCTGTTTTTGCAGACAGTGGGATGATGGCTTTGAAATCATGTCGCTTTTGCATTTCAGAAAGCCATGGCAACAGGATGGATTTATCACCAAGTTTATCAATTTTATTCACCACCAAAACACAAGGCGTGGATGTTTTTTTTATCAAATCTAAAACATACGCATCTTCATCAAGCCAATGCGTTCCATCCACAACAAAAACAATCACATCCACATCGGTTAAAACACTCATAGCCGATTGATTCA
>CAISSD010000213.1 GCA_903887975.1 uncultured Legionellaceae bacterium
CGTGATATGATTCACCACCCTAAGCCAGTCTGGTTTGGGTAATGCCGCATTTTGGTTTGATTGTGCTTTAATGCCATCTTTGATGGCCACTGTACCCATGGGTGTGCGATATTTTTGCCCACTTTCAACCACAACAGGAATACTTTTTAAATGATTCATGCCAATGTCTTCACACCATATTTTTTTAATAAATAATACAACATTCCAACCTCAAGCGTGGTCAAATACATGGTGGCAAGTACATCACTTAAATAATGAAACGTCAATAAAACACGCGTTGCAATCACCATCAACGCCAAAGGGACAAACCAAAATCCATGCCATGAAAACAATATCATGACACTCAAGATTAACGCCGTCATGTTGGTGGTATGACCCGATGGAAAAGACCAATGGGTATTATGAAAAGCCCATCCATAACAACCAAACGATTGTGTTTCAAACAACACCTCAGGTCGAGCTCGACCCACCAGCACTTTAAATACACTACACAGCATATTGGGCACTGCCACCAAAATCAGCAAAACCCACAATCGCGTTTCCAATGTTTTTTTTCGCACCGTATAGCGACACGCCAAAGCAACCATCAAAATAACTGCTGTCCATTTGTAAACCGAACCAATCGCTGTGATGGCATGTAAAATTGAAAAATCATGATGCTCTTGCCATTCATGCAAAAAAAGCGCCAAAGGTTTATCAAGATAAAAAAAAGAAATGGCAATAAAACCCAGAACCAACAACATCATCCAGGGTTTAAACATTATTTTAAAAAATAATTCTGGTGTCATTCGAAAATCTCCACGTTATAATAACGGTTAATCAACTGATTTAAATCGTACATGAACTTACTCATTGATGCCACACTACAAAACGCAAAACAGTTGTTTCCTCCGCCTTTTGTCATCAATACCTATGAGTCCATAGACGAACTTCTAGATTTATTACCCCATCATGAGCTATTGGTGTGTCGCTCTACATTAAAAATCACACCCCAACAATTATCAACAAGCTCCATTCAATGCATTGCAACAGCAAGTAGTGGGGTTGATCATATTGACGTTGATTATTTAAAAAAACACAACATTACTTTATTTGATGCAAAAGGATGCAATGCCCAAGCTGTTGTGGATTATGTCACAGCTTGTATTTTATGGCTAGAAACGCATCAAAAAATTCAGAAAAAACAAGCAGGAATCATCGGTATGGGCCATGTTGGAGGCCTTGTTCGAGAGAAGCTTTTAAATTTAGGTTTTGAAGTGATGTGTTGCGACCCCATCAAAGCACAACAAGACCATCAATCGACTTATGTGACGCTTCATGATCTAAAACACTGTGATGTCTTATTGATTCATGCCAATTTACACAACACAACACCCTACCCAAGCAAAAATCTCATCAATGATGATTTTTTAAATCACTTAAAACCAAATTGCATCATCATTAATGCATCCCGAGGCGGTATTGTTGATGAACACGCCTTATTAAAAACCACAAAAAACATCATTTATTGCACCGATGTCTACGAACATGAGCCACAGATTAACCAACAAATCGTTGACTTCGCAACCCTTTGTACCCCACACATTGCAGGACACACCATCGAGGCAAAGCTAAACATCATGCGAATTCTTAGTCAAAAAATTCATACGCATTATGGTTTGACACCACCAAAATACCCAAAAACGCCCGTGACAACGCCATTAACACCCTACAATCCAGCAATTGAAACGATGGCACTAAAAAATGGACAAGATCTCACCGAAACATTTCTACAATTACGAAAAGCACATGTGCGACATGAATATTAGTTTTTCGCTAAAATCTTGGCCACCACGGCTTGGTCTGAAAAATCATAACAAACATCACCCATTTGCTGATACGCCTCATGGCCTTTTCCAGCAATCAATACCATATCATGAGGCCCAGAATGCTTTAGTGCATACTCTATGGCAGCGTGTCTATCGGGTATTCGAACACAATCGGCGCCAGGCGTCATCCCTTCTTCGATCGCCTTTAAAATAGCATCCGGATCTTCATGACGCGGATTATCGTTTGTTAAAACAATGTGATCCGCATAAAGGCTCGCAATTTGCCCCATGATGGGTCGTTTCGTTACGTCTCGATTGCCCCCACATCCAAATACCACCCACAGTTTACCTTGTTTTAACTTGGAAAGTGTTTCCAAAACATGTTTTAGTGCATCTGGCGTGTGCGCATAATCCACCATCACACACGGTGTATCAGAAACTTTTTCCAAACGACCAGGAGCCGCGCGTAATTGGCTCATGATCTCCACCACTGCATCGCCCGCATAATCTTCTGCCATAAGGCTCGCAAACACTGCCAACGCATTGTAAATATTAAAAAGCCCAATTTGTTGGATGCGAACTTGATGCAACCCCCACGGTGATGCAACGTCAAATTGACTGCCTAATGAATTGGTTTCAACATGAATCGCACGCACATCACGGCCTTTTTCAAGACCAAAAAATAATGTCTGTCCAACACGGGGGTTATTTTGCACCATCGAGGCACCCCATGGCGAGTCACCATTGATAAAAGCCCACTGCAACGAAGCACACGAAAAAAGCTTGGCTTTTGCAGCTGCATAGGCCTCTATGGTGTGGTGATAATCCAAATGATCATGGGTTAAATTGGTAAAAATGGCCTGAGTAAAATCAATACCCGCCACACGACCTTGATCCAATGCATGTGAAGATACCTCCATGCTCACATGATGCAACCCTTGTTGATGATAGCCATAAAACAATTGCTGCAAAGCCAAAACATCGGGTGTGGTATTAATACCTGGATTTAATTGCCCCACCACACCCTCACCCAATGTTCCAATATAGGCACTTTTTTTACCCAACCAATCATGTGCTTGAGCCAATTGATAAGCAATACTGGTTTTGCCATTGGTCCCTGTAACCCCAACAACCTGCATCTCGTTTTTCGGTATCGGATAAAAATCTCGTGCCAAAGCCAAAAGATGTTGAGCCAAATGCGGCATGGGCTCACATGGAA
>CAISSD010000214.1 GCA_903887975.1 uncultured Legionellaceae bacterium
AAAGCCTCATAATCCCCTAATCCAACCCCAAGGAATTTCTTATGCATCCCCATCAATCCGGTTATACCTTAATTGAACTCATGATTGTGATTGCCATTGTTGGCATTTTGGCCTCGTTTGCCATTCCCAAATACCAAGACTATTTGATTCGCGCACGTGTGACCGATGGTTTAAATACCGCCGAATTGGCAAAAATGGCCGTTTCAGAAACCATCATGATGACCCATGCCATGCCTGTTGATCAAAATGCCACCGGCTTTGAGAGCCCCCCGGCCAATGCCAATGTTGCCGCCATGACCATTGCCAAAGCAACCGGGGTGATTACCATTCAGTTTACACCCGCTGCCGGCGATGGCACGTTACTTTTGGTGCCCCAATTGGACGCCCATGGTGAAATCACCTGGACGTGTAAAGAGGGAACGCTGGCAGGACGTTTTCGGCCCATGCATTGTCGCTAGGTTATCCATTTGATGATGATACTGACATCGTCTATACTTTGTAAGTATGTTAATCAACAAACGAGAATATCATGTCCAAAGAAGCGGTGTTTACGATGAAACTGGAATACGAATTAAGAAGCGATTTTATGGCTGAAGCAGCAGCAACCAATCGGCCGGCATCGCAGCTTGTTCGAGATTTTATGCGGGATTTTATTGAGCATCAACGTCATCTTCGCGAACATGATGTATGGTTTAAAAATCAAGTTCGATTGGGGATGAATGATGATCCAAGTACCATACCTCATGAAGAAGTTATGGCGCAGATGAAAGACAGAATTTCAAAGCGGATGATTAGTCGAAAAAATAATGAGAATTGAGTGGCGAAATAAAGCATATCATGATGTCATGAGTATTGCTGATTATTGGACTTTGGAGTGCGCCAGGATAAACCTGGCTTATCTTACAGGTGAAAGTCCTGTCATGGAAGGGAGTCGATCCCACCATGTAGCGAGTCTTGGAGCACCGTAGGAAACGAAAGTGCTTAAGCGTAGACAGCGAAACTGAGCGAAGCCGAAACAAAAGTAAACGCAGTAGCCCCGTAAAACAAACTTGTTGGAGCCGATATGTTTCCAAACATCGCAGGCAACAGGTGCTCTGAAAGCTCAATCGACACAGAATCAGAGTGCCTCCTTCCGGGGTTGTGAACGTCAGCGAGCCAGTAGAGATAAGTCGAGAGAACTGGGAAGTCCGTAATGTCCCCCACAAGGAAGGTGGTAGCTAAAGTACAAGTGCCAAGAAGCATAAGGCTTAAGCGAAGGGCAACGGATGCGGGGTCAGCAGTAGTAGCTTCGAAGCGAGTAATGAACGCGGAGCGAAGGGCTGGCAGATAGTGATAGCGGAAGAGGGCAACTTGTGTTCACACTCAGCAAAGGTGAAAATCAGAAGAAAACGAAACTCGACCGTATAGGTGAGTTAGCAACGTCACAGAAAGATGTCGTGTTCAATAATATTGGGCACGTCGTTGACTTGGACCTGTTAACCGAATGCTACCAACAGCTGGATAGAAAGAAGGCGGTGGGTATAGATGGAGTGACAAAAGAAGCGTACGGAAAATCGTTAGAGGTCAATTTGCAAAGACTTTTAGCCGATATACGAAAAGGCGCTTATAAACCGCAACCATCAAGGATAGTGGACATACCAAAAGAGGATGGAAGCACAAGGCCGTTGGCAATTTCGTGTTTGGAAGACAAGATAGTGCAGCTGGCAGTGTCCAAGATTCTTACAGGAATATATGAACCACTATTCTTGCCCTGTTCATATGGATACAGAAAAGGGATGAATGCGCATGAAGCGCTACGTGCTCTGATGGCGTGTAATAACAAATATCAAAACGGACGAGTTGTGGAGATTGATCTTCGTAAATATTTCAACACAATCCCGCACCGGGTGTTGATGGGAATTTTACAGGAAAAGATCTCGGACAAACGATTTCTCAATTTAGTCGAAACGCTGCTACGGAGTCCAATAATGGAGGACGGAAAAGCCCGGCTAAATGAAGTCGGATGCCCGCAGGGCTCGGTCACGTCGCCAATACTTGCGAATATCTACCTGCATGCCTGCATAGACGACTGGTTTTGTAAAATCAGTGAAACGCACATGCAAGGTAAAACGGAGTTAGTGAGGTATGTAGATGACATGGTGTTTGTATTTGAAAACCAAAAGGATGCGGAGCGTTTCTATCAGGTGCTTCCAAAACGACTGGCGAGGTTTGGTCTTGAACTGCATGAAGGCAAATCAAGCATCATTCCCTCTGGAAGAAAAGCAGCAGAGCAAGCTAACAAACGAGGAGAGCAACTCCCTATCTACAAATTCCTGGGCTTCATATGCTACTGGGGACGAAGTAGGAAAGGAGTTTGGCGACTAAAGTACAAAAGCCGAGGCGATCGACTTGCAGCAAAGCTCAAAGGGCTTCGGAGCCACCTGAAAGATTGCCTTCACGAGGATACGCACAGCGTTACCAAGCAGGTGATTCGCATTATTAGAGGATGGATAAATTATCACGCTATCTCTGATAACAGTCATAGGGTGAACACATTCATCCATAGATGTAGAAACATACTCTTTTGGTGGCGAAATCGAAAAGGTGGTCAGCGTAGACTAACATGGGATAGGTTCGACAGGTTATTGAAGAAATTCAATTATCCAGTCAGTTTTAAAACGACATCGATGTTCGGAGCTCACTAAACATGGCGAAAGTCTATAGCACTATCGGGAGCCGGATGCGGGAAATCTGCCTGTCCGGTTCTGAGGAGGGGTTCGCTGAGGTAACTCAGCGAGTCTACTCACCCAAACCGCGATCTAATACGAGCCCGAGCCCACTCGAACCCGATCTGATTTATTTTTTAACAACATTTCTCTGATTATGTGATCATTTTTTCTGTTGCAGCTGTATTTTTACACTTTTTAACGATGGGATGACGTGTGCGTTTTATTTGAATATCCCCCAACTGTCGTCCAAGTGATTTTTATTTAGGTTTGGGTGGCTGGGCAGGTGTACCAATCATTCGAATAATTCGCTCAAAGTCATTTTGGACTTGGGTTGGTGATTTTATTGTTGCATTTGATTTGAACGCAGGCAATTAAGTTGATGGAGTACAGCAGTTTACATTTGTGGCTGTCGACGACCTCGTTGTCTTGTATGATTTACATCATGATCGTCATCATTCGCTGAAGGCCTTGGTCTTGGATGAATATTAGCATGATTTGAAAATAGACCATGGTTGGCTAAATTAGTTTCAATCTGGGATACTCTGCCATTTAAATTTTCATTTTCTTGGCGTAATTGTCTGTTTTCCTCACTGAGTAGATAATTTTTATGACGTATATTATCAATCTGTTTTTGTGTGTCAATTAAATCATCATCTTGTTTTTCTTCGTTATTGTCTATACGTTTTTTAATATCATCAATGAGAACCCCTTGTTGTGTTACTATAGCTTCTACTTTCAATATTTTAATCGTTGAGTCATTGGGTTTAATATCAATGTTTTCTTGGGCTTTTAAAATTGTGTCTGTTTGATATCGATTCAATATCATATTGGTATTTTTGAGTTCTTGTTCTATATCCATAGCGTTTCCTTGAGAATTAGCCTCGCAATTTTTTTGTCCAAAATAATAGCCAGTAAGTGTCAGAAAGACTCCACCAGCAATCGCTGCTATATAACCTGCAATGCTTCTTGTTGCGATAGAACTAGACATCGCCGGGCCTAATAATGCTATGATAATAGCAACTATT
>CAISSD010000215.1 GCA_903887975.1 uncultured Legionellaceae bacterium
CTCAATTTGACTTTCAAGTACAACGTTGCAATGGTCATGCTGTTCGGGCAAAAATGGTGCTTTCTTGTTACAATCATTGCCCTAAAGTTCGTGCAGGCGAATATTGGGTTTTGGATGGTAAGATTAAAAAACCCCACAATTTGGCCAATCCTGGTGGGTTTGATTACGAAGCGTGGATGAGCGCACGACACGCACTATGGGCCGGAACGATTCGTCCCAACACCATGCATCATGTTGCCAAGCGTGATGAGCGTTATTCCGTATTGGTGTGTCGTCAATATTTGGCAGACAATCTAAAGTTTTATTTCAAAGATTTAAAAATCTTGGGCATTGTTCAGGCATTGGCTTTGGGGGTTGCAACGCATATCGACAAAACCTCTTGGGATTTGTTTCGACGCACTGGCACAACACACCTGATGGTCATATCGGGTTCACATATTGCTTTGGTTGCGGGTATTATTTATGCGGTATTTCGTCGCCTGTGGTCTTATTATCCAAGAGGATGTTTGTATTGTCCCGCGCAAAAAATAGCCGCTATTGCAGGGATGTTGGCCGCATTGGTTTATGCTTTATTGGCTGGATTTGAAGTTCCTTCGCAACGTGCTTTAATCGTTTGTTTCATCGTTTTCGCACGATTTTTTGTGCATCAGCAACATACCGTTTGGCAATCTTGGCGTTATGCTTTATTGATGGTTGTT
This sequence comes from uncultured Legionellaceae bacterium, assembly GCA_903887975.1. Taxonomy (GTDB): domain Bacteria; phylum Pseudomonadota; class Gammaproteobacteria; order Legionellales; family Legionellaceae; genus CAISSD01. Next base: position 699 of record CAISSD010000215.1, read on the forward strand.
TTGTTTGAGCCACATTCTGTTTTGATGCCTGGTTTTTACTTGTCGTTTATCGCGGTTGCCATATTGCTTTTTATTCAAGAGCGTTTTTCTTTTAAAGGCATAAAAAATATGCTGGTGACGCAATTTGCTTGTACTTTGGGGTTAATGCCTTTAACGTTATTTTGGTTTTCGTATGGTTCGATTAATGGTTTGGTGAGTAATGTCATTGCGATCCCATGGATTGGGTTTGTATTGGTGCCATTGTCGTTACTTTCAGTTTTGTTGGCGCTTTGGTCTTTACCACAGACTATGGTGCTGATGCTTACAAAAGGCATTGATGGATTGTTTGTTTTTTTATCATGGATGGATGGATTTTATCCCTGGAATTTGACGTGGATTTGGTCTTATGCCTACATTCCTTTGGCATTGATGTTGGTCATGTTGTTTGTGGTTTTTGTACCCATGAAAGAAATTTATCCTGCCGTATTGTTATTGCTCATCGCCTCATTAACGCCCAAAACATTAAAGGTCAAGCAAGGAGATGCCCAAGTCGACGTGCTGGACGTTGGGCAAGGATTGGCGGTTGCGGTTCATACCGCGCATCACACGCTTATTTACGATACAGGTCTTAAGCAGTATCAAGGCAGTGATATGGCCGAGATGGTGATCATTCCCTATTTAAAAGCCATTCATCGTATGCGAGTGGATAAAGTCATCATCAGTCATCCTGATATGGATCATCGAGGTGGGTTAAATAGCTTGTTACAAACCCATTGGGTGCGTGAACTGGTGGTGGATGATCCACATTTTTATCATCAAGGCGTTTCGTGTCATCATGATGTTTCTGATTGGACTTGGGATGGGGTGACTTTTCGATTTTTTTCACTTCCTGATCATGTATTTTCAAAAAACAATCATTCTTGTGTGTTGCAGATTAAAACCCGACACGCTAGTATGTTACTGCCAGGCGATATTGAAAAACCTGCTGAAGACTACTTGTTACAGCATGATGCAACCATGCTTTCGTCTGATGTTTTGTTGGTACCTCATCATGCCAGTAAAACCTCATCAAGTTATGATTTTGTACAAACCATACATCCAATTTATGCCTTGGCATCGTTTGGTTTTGATAATCGCTATCATTTTCCACATCCAAAAACGTTGGAGACCTATCAAGACATGCACATACCATTTTACAATACGGCTGATTTTGGGATGATAACCGTCATCTTGCCGGCAGATAAAAAGCCGGATTTACCGCGATTGTATCGTCAGAGGAAGTTTTTTTTATGAGTGTTTTCAGATGGTTTGTGTTGATGATGGGGGTGTATTGTTTGGGTGTGGCTTATGCAAAAGACGCATTCATTGCACCTGAGCCGCACACAGGGTTTCATGCTAAACCTTTGGTTTTTGATGCCCATCAAATGGTTGTGACCAACAATGTTTGGGCCACTAAAGCTGCCTTAAAGATTTTGGCGCAAGGTGGTAATGCCATTGACGCCGCCATTGCCAGTGCCTTTGTTTTGGGGCTTACTGAGCCACAATCATCAGGTCTTGGTGGCGGTGGTTTTGCATTGACGTATCAAGAAAAAGAGCATCAGTTGAGTGCTTATGATGGACGAGAAATCGCACCTTCTTCGGCAAAGCCATCATTATTTATGGACGCTCATCAAAACCCCATGCCATTTGAGGTTGCGCGTTTAAGTCCAAAAGCCGTGGGGATTCCTGGAGAAGTTGCCTTATTGATGAAACTGCATCAACAAGAAGGCCATCTAAAATGGCGTGTATTGTTAAAACCTGCCATTGATTTGGCAGAGCAGGGATTTCCATTAAGTCGACGTTTAAGGTATTTGTTGATCAAAAATCAGGATGATTTGCTTAAAAATAGAGATGTTAAACGCATTTATTTTAAACCCAACGGTGCTGTGAAAGCATTGGGCGAAACCATTCAAAATGTTGCTTATGCCAAAACCTTAACATTATTAGCCCAAGATCCCAGTGCTTTTTATCAGGGTGCGATAGCAAGCGATGTTGTATCCACGGTGAATAAAAAAGCGCAACAGGACTTCATGCGCC
>CAISSD010000216.1 GCA_903887975.1 uncultured Legionellaceae bacterium
ATATTATGCAAAAGAGGAGCATGGTTCAATTTGCTCTTGATTTTTTGGCAAATGCCCCCATGTATTTGTTTGAAATATAAGGTGATGAGGTTTTATTTTGGATCAATTTCGTGGAACAACCATTCTTTGTGTAAGACGCGATAATCGCGTGGTGATTGGTGGTGATGGTCAGGTGACACAAGGCAATACCATCATGAAAGGTAACGCACGCAAAGTTCGGCGTCTTTATAAAGACAACGTGATTGCGGGCTTTGCTGGCGGGACCGCCGATGCATTCACTTTATTTGAGCGGTTTGAAAGCAAGTTAGAAATGCATCAAGGACATTTGGTGCGTGCGGCTGTTGAGTTGGCTAAAGATTGGCGTACTGATAAAATGTTGCGTCGCTTAGAAGCTTTGCTTGCCGTTGCTGATGCGCGATCCTCGCTCATTATTACGGGGAATGGTGATGTCATTGAGCCGGAAGGGGGCTTAATTGCCATTGGTTCTGGCGGTCCATTTGCACAATCCGCAGCCAAAGCTTTGTTGGACAACACCACATTGTCGGCTTTGGATATTGTGACCAAAAGCCTAAATATTGCAGGGGATGTGTGTATTTATACCAACCATCATTTAACCATTGAAGAATTGGAAGCCCATTGTGAGTAATACAATCAGCATGATGACTCCGCGCGAAATCGTGCAGGAGCTAGACAAATATATTATAGGTCAAGGTGATGCCAAGCGATCGGTTGCCATAGCGCTTCGAAACCGATGGCGACGTATGCAGATTAAAGATGATGTTTTGCGTGATGAAATCATGCCAAAAAACATCTTAATGATTGGGCCAACGGGTGTTGGTAAAACCGAAATTGCCAGACGATTGGCGCGTCTTGCCGATGCACCATTTATTAAAGTTGAAGCGACGAAATTTACCGAAATTGGTTATGTTGGGCGTGATGTTGACTCGATTATTCGTGATTTAGCAGATATTTCCATCAAGCAAGAACGAGAAACGGCAATGAAACGGGTGCAGCAATTGGCCGATGAAGCTGCAGAAAATCGAATTTTGGATGCTCTTTTGACGCCAGTTCGTGAAGATGAGCCTCATGAGACAAAAAATTCCGGCGCACGTCAAGTTTTTAGAAAGCAGTTGCGCGAGGGGCAGTTGGAAGATACTGAGATTGAAATTGAATTGTCCGTGGCACCTTTTGGTGTTGAAATTATGGCACCACCAGGAATGGAAGAAATGACGAGCCAATTGCAATCCATGTTTCAGCAAGTGGGTAGTCATCGTACCAAAAAGCGCAAATTGACCATTCGCAAAGCCAGAAAAATTTTGTGTGAAGAAGAAGCAGCAAAGCTTATTAATGAAGAAGAAATAAAAATCCGTGCCATTGAAAATGTCGAACAAAATGGCATTGTTTTTATCGATGAGATTGATAAAGTGGCGCGTCGTGCTGATGTTCATGGCGGAGATGTTTCACGAGAAGGCGTGCAACGAGATTTATTACCATTGGTTGAAGGGTCAACCGTGTCAACGAAATATGGGATGATAAAATCTGATCATATTTTGTTTATTGCGTCGGGTGCGTTTCATGTGGCAAAACCCTCTGATTTGATTGCAGAGCTCCAAGGACGCTTGCCCATCCGTGTTGAATTGTCGGCCTTAAGCGCTGAAGATTTTGTGCGTATTTTAACCGAGCCCAATGCCTCACTCACTGAACAGTACAGTGCATTGATGGCAACCGAGGGATTAGCACTGACGTTTCATGAATCGGGTATTCAACGCATTGCAGAAGTTGCATGGCAGGTGAATGAGCGCTCGGAAAATATTGGTGCCCGAAGATTGTATACGGTCATGGAGAGACTCTTGGAAACGGTATCCTTTGAGGCAACCGATAAACCAGGAGAAAGTGTGTGTGTTGATAAAGATTATGTTCAAACTCATTTGGGGCAATTGGTTGCCGATGAGGATTTAGCAAGGTATATCTTATGACGAATCCTTATATTTTGGTGTTGTATTACTCTCGCAATGGCTCGGTTGCAACGCTTGCACGACACATTGCGCGTGGGGTTGAAAGTGTTCCGGGCATCGAAGCGCGCTTGAGAACGGTTCCCGTTGTTTCTGCCACTTGTGAGGCTATTGAACCAGGTGTTCCTGAAGAAGGAGCGCCATATGCAACACTTGAAGATTTAAAAGATTGTGCTGGTCTTGCTTTAGGAAGTCCAACACGTTTTGGGAATATGGCAGCCCCAATGCGCCATTTTTTGGATGGTACCACATCGCTTTGGTTTGAGGGTGGCTTGGTGAATAAACCAGCAGGCGTATTTACCTCGACGGCATCCATGCACGGCGGACAAGAAACAACCTTGTTGAGCATGATGCTGCCTTTATTGCATCATGGGATGGTGATGGTTGGTTTACCTTACACAGAAAGTGCATTATCAACCACCCAAACAGGTGGCACACCTTATGGGGCGTCACATGTTTCAGGAGCAGAAGGGTTGGCAGCATTTAGTGAGGATGAGATAACGTTGGCTAGATTTTTGGGTAAGCGGCTGGCCACCTTGGCATTGAAATTACTTTAAGGGATATTTGATATGCGGGTGGTTAGTTTTAATGCCAATGGTATTCGTTCGGCCGCAAAAAAAGGTTTTTTTGATTGGTTGGCGGCTCAAGATGCTGATTTTGTTTGCATTCAAGAAACCAAAGCACATCAAGAACAATTAAACGGATTATCGACCTATTTCCCGGAAGGTTTTTATTGTCATTATGTTGATGCATTGAAGAAAGGTTATAGTGGTGTGGCCATTTATGCAAAACAAAAGCCGTTGAATGTTGTTAAAGTATTGGGTTTTGAGATCTGTGATTCAGAAGGGCGTTATCTTCAATTTGACTATCCCAATTTCAGTATCATTTCCGTTTATTTTCCATCGGGCACCAGTGGTGATGCTCGTCAAGTGATTAAATATCAATTTTTAGAGCAATTTGCTGCGCATTTAAAGTGTTTAAAATCATCAGGTCGGGGACTCATTGTTTGTGGTGATTACAACATTGCGCACAAAGCCATTGATCTAAAAAATTGGCGAAGCAATCAAAAAAACACGGGTTTTTTGCCTGAAGAGCGTGCCTGGATGGATGTTTTGTTTGGTGATTTGGGCTTTGTGGATGCATTCAGAGTGTTCAATCCGAATCCTGATGAGTACACATGGTGGTCGAATCGAGGACAGGCTTGGGCCAATAATGTTGGTTGGCGGATTGATTATCAAGTCATCACGCCAGATTTTGTCAGTGGATTAGAAAAAGCTTGGATTGAACGTCGTCATCGATTTTCAGATCATGCGCCTTTGGTGATTGATTATGCTTAAATACGCCAGTTGGAATGTCAATTCACTTAAAGTTCGACTTCCACAAGTTTTGGATTGGATTAAATCGGCACAAATTGATGTTTTGGGTTTGCAAGAAACCAAAATGACGGATGACGTATTTCCAAAAGCTGCATTTGAAGATCTGGGATACCATGTTGTTTTTTCAGGACAAAAAACATACAACGGGGTTGCGGTCGTGAGTCGTTATCCTATTCATGACGTGGTGGTGGATGTTCCTGATTTTTTAGATCCACAACGGCGCGTGATGGCTGTGACCATTGAAGGCATTCGCATGATCAATTTGTATGTGCCCAATGGTGCGGCGGTTGATTCAGAAAAATATGCTTATAAACTCAATTGGCTTCAAAAGGTGAGTACATGGATTCAAAGCGAGATGGCGTGTCATAGAGCATTGCTGGTGATGGGGGATTTTAACATCGCACCTCAAGCACTTGATGTGCATGATGAAAGCGCATGGCAAGGACAAGTTTTGGTGAGTCCAGCGGAGCGAGATGCTTTTAAAAAACTGCAAAAACTGGGACTTCATGATGCGTTTCGTTGTTTGCATCCGGATGAGGTGGCATTCAGTTGGTGGGATTATAGAGCCGCGGGTTTTAGGCGCGATTTGGGATTAAGAATTGATCATGTGTTGTTGAGTGAGGCATTATTTCAACGTTGTGTGGCGGCGGGCATCGACAAAGAGCCCAGGCGCTCAGAGAGACCCTCTGATCATGCGCCAGTATTTGTGTTAATTAAATAAACATATAACTGGTTATAATTTTGTTGTTTCTGTTGCGCTTACTCTTAATCTTTCACTTCCTGTTGCTCTTGCACTACTCCCTGTTGCACTTGCTGTTGCTTTTGCACTACTTTCTGTTGCACTTGCTGTTGCTGTTGCACTTGCTGTTGCTCTTGCTGCGCCATAGCGCCACTTGCTGCAATTGCCAATGTAGCTGCCAATACACTAGAGATAATTGTTTTCATATTAACTCCTTATCCGTTATAAAAAAATATTTTTAAAAGATCCCCATGAATAAATATAGGCTATAATCAAAAAAAGATTAACTTAAAGTTAAGTTATCAAGCAATATGCGGTGAAAAAGCCCAGGCGCTCAGAGAGACCCTCTGATCATGCGCCTGTTTGGGTGGCTTTTGAGCTTTAAACAGTGTAAGACAGATTCAGCAATAATCCATTTTGCAATGGTATATTATTGATGTGTCCAGTGAAGTTCGTCGTGTTTACGGTGTAATCGGTGCTGCTACCAAAAATACCTTGGTAAACCACAGCCAATGTTGCACGATCAGAAATGCTCATGCCAATACCTGCTTGTGTCTCAAAGGCAATTTGTGAGATGTCGTTGACGGTGACGCGATCATTAATTTGCATGCGACGATAAGCAATACCTGCTTTCACAACGCCAAAAGCTGGGATATTGAACACAGGCTTATTCGCCATGGGATCAAAAGTGAATGTTGCCAACAAATCCAACATGGGTTTAACATTCATTTGTACCGGTAAGCCGCCCAATAGATCGTATGTTTCCTGACTTGCACCCAAACGCATGATGTTGCCTGACTGAACGCCGAGCTCAGAACCAAGATGAACGGTATTGAGATACATGCAATCCCATTGATACCACTCTTTGCCAATGGCAAATCGACCAATGGGTGTTTGTCCATCACCAATGGCATTTTGCGCAACGGGATCAGCACCTGGGCCACCGCTATAAGCATCTTGATACCATGTGTAGCCAAGACCGCCAATAATAGACCACGATTTTGGTGCCTCTACGGGGCCCATGGTTCCGGCTAAAGCACTGAATGATGCAGCACAAACAGCAGCTGCGAGGATGATTTTTTGTATATTCATATAAACTCCTTGTTTAATTTTTTCCCTATAATCATTGCTTTTACCATCAAATCATGAATTATGCATGCAATGCAATGGTTTTATTTTTTTCGATGATCTGCGGCCAAATAAGTATACATGGTTGGCACTACAAATAATGTAAAACAAGTACCGATGAATAGCCCACAAGAAATCACAAGACCAATGTCAAACCGGCTTACAGCACCGGCGCCATCGGCAATCAATAATGGCAAAACGCCAAAAATCATCGCGGCTGTGGTCATTAAAATGGGTCGTAAGCGAATGGCGGCTGCTTCTTCAACCGCTGCACGTTTGTTTAGATTTTTATGCATTTGTAAGTGATTGGCAAAATCAACAATCAAAATACCGTGTTTACTGATTAAGCCAATTAAGGTGATTAGACCGACTTGGGTATAAATATTAATGCTTGCAGCACCCAAATTGAGTGGAATCATGGCGCCTGCAATTGACATAGGCACACTAATTAAAATAATCAACGGATCACGAAAACTTTCATACTGCGCGGCCAACACCAAGAAAATAACAATAATGGCCAAAAGAAAAGTGATGATGAGCTGATTGCTTTCTTGCATGAATTGACGCGACTGCCCCGAATAATCGACCAAAAAACCTTTGGGAAGTGTGGTTTTGGCTTGTTCTTGTAAAAAAGACAGTCCTTGGCCTAAGGTCACCCCTGGCATCATCACCGCGTTGATGGTCGCGGCATTGAGTTGCTGAAAATGGCTAAGCGTATTGGGTATGGTTTCGATTTTGGGTGTAACTATGGTGGATAACGGAACCATGGTATTGTTGCTGGTTCGCACATAAATTTGTTCCAATTGAGCGTACGTCAATCGATATTGACGACTTAGTTGGGGAATGACTTTGTAACTACGGCCTTTGAGATCAAAAAAATTGACATAGCCTTCAGACAGAGCGCTACTTAAACTATGACCAATGGCTTGCATGTCTAATCCCAAATCAGAGGCTTTTGAGCGATTGATGATGAATTCAATTTGTGGTTTATTGAATTTAAGGCTGTTGTCAATATAGATGAATAAACCACTTTGTTTGGCTTTATTGATGAGATCATTGGATACATTCAATAAACTTTGAAAATCATCGGTGGTTTTAATCACAAATTGAATGGGCGTTCCACCACCACCACCTGGAAGTGCTGGTGGAATAATGGCGAATGATTTTAAACCCGTAATGTCATCCAACTGATTTTGTAATGGTTTTTTCATGGAAAATTGACCATCACGATGTCCCCAAGGTTTTAACACCAAACCAGAAACGGGACTCGCACTGTCGATGTTAAAAAAATGATTGGTTTCTGGAAAAGAAGCGTAAATTTGCTCGATTTTTTTGGTGTAGGGTAGGACTTGATCCAATGTGGCATCACTGGCGGCGGTACTCATCACAAAGAAAAACCCCTGATCTTCCTCCGGTGCAGTTTCTTTGGGTGTGTTTTGATACAAATAGGGTAAAAAACACAAAATCGCTGCGGATAAAACCAAGATCATGGCAGGTTGTTCCAATAAAAGATGAAGAATGTCTTGATAACGGTGTTTAAGAGCGGCAAATTGCTTATCAAGCCAAATGACAAACGCACCACTGGAGATTTCTTGCGATAGAATTTTGGAGCACATCATGGGGGATAATGTCAGTGCAATCACGCCGGATATAATCACAGATCCCGCAAGTGTGAATGCAAATTCTTTGAATAAGGCACCGGTTAATCCCTGCATAAAACCAATGGGGGCATAAACAGCTGCCAGGGTGATGGTCATGGCGATGATGGGCAGAGCGATTTCGCGAGCACCAGTGATGGCCGCCTCAAAAGGACTTAAACCCTCTTCGATGTGTCGATGAATGTTTTCGACCACAACAATGGCATCATCAACCACCAGTCCAATGGCCAATACAAAAGCCAATAAGGTCAGTAAATTGATGGAATAACCCAGAAAAAACATAAAGCTACACACCCCAATAAGCGACAAAGGAATGGTGACCATAGGAATCAGTACCGAGCGAAATGATCCCAAAAATAAAAAAATCACCACAATGACAATGATGGCTGCTTCAATAATGGTTTTTAAAACTTCTTTAATTGATGCGCGTATAAAGTCGGTGGCATCATAAACAATCAAACCATTTAACGATGGTGGAAATTGAGGGGTAATGTTGTTGAAGGCTTTGCGTGCATCACGAATGACGGTTAATGGATTGGCTGAAGGTGTGGGTGTGATGGCTAAAAAAACGGCTTTTTTCCCGTCAAAACGCACATTCTCGTTATAAGTTTCAGTACCGAGTTCAACAATACCAATGTCTTTTAAGCGTACAATCGAGTTTTGTTTGCTGCGGATGATGAGCGCTGCAAATTCATCGGTTTGGTTTAAATTGGTATTGGCAATGACATTGATTGCGATGAATTGTCCTTTGGTGCTGCCAGCTGCAGTTAAAAAATTATTACTGGCAAGCACACGATTAACATCTTCAGGCGTTACTTGGTGTGCCGCCATTTTAATGGGATCTAAAAACACACGTAAGGCATATTTTTTTGCACCAAGAATATCTGCCGAAGCCACGCCATCGACAGTCTCCAGTTGGGGCTTGACAACACGCGTGGCGTAATCGGTGATTTGTTGGGGGTTTAAATCTTTGCTGTCTAGGCTTATGTACATCAGAGGCGTTGATGTATCGGATTTTTTTACAATCACGGGTTGTTGTGATTCTTTGGGCAATTGATTCAATGTTTGTTGCACTTTACTCATGATGTCGGTGAATGCCACTTGAGGATCAAAATTGAGTTTGATGTTCAACGTGATGGTACTAAGACCTAAGTTACTTGTGGACGTCATGTAATCGATGCCTTCGGCACTGGCAATGGCCGACTCAAGTGGCGTGGTGATGAATCCGGAGATGATTTCTGAGCCAGCACCAGGATAACTGGTACTCACCGTGATGACGGTATTATTCATGGTTGGAAATTGGCGGATTGACATATGAAAAAGTGCATTAAGACCAAATAACAAAATCAATAAACTAACAACCGTGGCCAAGACAGGGC
>CAISSD010000217.1 GCA_903887975.1 uncultured Legionellaceae bacterium
AAATTTGCCAACCATGTCCGGTGAAATGCCCCCAATCTTGTGGTTCAAGATGAGGCGTGCAATCAGGGTGTTTTTGGATGAAAGAATGAATTTGTTGTTCATTTTCAGCAGGCAAAATAGAGCAGGTGGCATAAACCATGCGACCACCAGCTGAAAGTAATGGCCATAAAGCTTCTAGTAATTGCGCTTGTCGCTCGATGACTGGTGGAATATCTTCGGGCGTTCGTAACAGTTTAATGTCTGGATGACGGCGAATCACACCCAAAGCAGAACATGGTGCATCCAAAAGAATACGATCAAAGCGTCGACCATCCCACCAGCTTTCGGGGTTTTGTCCATCGCCTGCTTTGAGCGTGGCACTTAAATGTAGGCGATTTAAGTTGTCTTGGACGTACTGAAGGCGATTGGGCTCGACATCCAAAGCCCAAACTTCGGCTAAATGGGGTTCGGATTCTAAAATATGTGTGGTTTTTCCTCCAGGTGCAGCACAAGCATCCAATAGTCTTAAACCAGGTTTTAAATCCAGTAATGTTGCGGCCAATTGTGCCGCACCATCTTGGACTGAAACGGCACCATCGTTAAAACCAGGCAAATTTGAGACGGCCGTTGGCTCTTCTAAAATAATGCCGTATTGAAGCAAAGGATTGGGTTGGGCTTTGATGCCAAGTGCAGTTAATTCAGACAAATAAGATGTCACCGAGTGTTGGCGTTGATTCACGCGCAGCGTCATGGGCGCACGTTTGTTGCTGGCGTTTAAGATGGCCTGCCAGTCACAAGGCCAATCGGTTTTTAAACGTGACATGAGCCATTGGGGATGATTGAGATCGTCATTGAGATGCGTGAGGGTGTCTTTTTGACGGCAATAACTGCGCAATACCCCATTAATCAGTCCTTTGGCCCATGGTTTTTTAAGTGCGTGCACCAAATCCACGGTTTCTTTGACCACGGCAAAATCAGGCGTGTTTAAATAATGTAATTCATACAATCCCATGAGGATACACATCCACAGATCGGTGGTTTTGGGCTTTTTATGCATGAGTTGATGTGCGAGGTGTTCTAAACCATAATAATGACGACAAACGCCAAAACAAATTTCTTTGGATAAAGCACTTAAATTGGGTTGGGAGCGCATGCTTTGAGTGAGCGATATTTTCTCATCCACCAAGGCCAATAAGATTTGCAATGCATGGTTTCGATCGTTGTTTTTCATTTTAAAATCGTACCTGGTTCTAAATCCCGTCGCGCGCTGTTTTGGTAGTCTGCAACCGAGATGACTTTTCCACCTGGCCATTGAAGTTTTGTGATCTTTAAACAATCTTTGGCCGTGGCAACCAACAAACCTGTTTTGTCCAATGACAAGATGGTTCCAGGGGTGGAGGTGGTTTGTTGTTTGACCACATGGGCCTCATGAATCCGTAATGGTTGATGTTGGGCATATGTTTGCGCAATGGGCCAAGGATTAAAGGCACGAATCATGCAATCAATGTCGCTGCTTGGGGTCTGCCAGTGAATGATGGCATCGGATTTTTTAATTTTTGGGGCATATGTGATGCCAGTACTGGGTTGCGGGGTGGTTTGAGCACCACACCTGGCAATGTTATTGATGGTTTCCAATAAAGGTGCGCAAGATAAGGTTGATAATCGGTCGTGTACGCTTTGTGCGTTGTCTTTTGATGTAATGGGTGTGGTGATCATCGTGAATATCTCACCAGTATCCATGCCTTCATTCATTTGCATGATGGTGATGCCGGTTTTTGTATCGCCATGAAGAAGCGCCTGTTGAATGGGTGATGCACCACGCCAGCGGGGTAAAATGGACGCATGGACATTGATGCAACCAAATTGAGGAATGGCAAGTACGGATGCCGGTAAGATTAGTCCATAGGCAATCACGATCATGAGATCTGGTTTTATTGCGGCCAGTCTATTTTGAGTCTCAACGTCTTTAAAATTCAGTGGTTGATGAACAGGGATATGGTGTGCAGCGCCCCAAGTTTTCACCGCAGAGCATTGCGGGTGCTTTCCGCGACCTGCTGGCCTATCGGGTTGGGTATAAATCCCCACCAATTGGTGTTGTGATGCGTGTAACGCATCAAGACACGGCAGGCCAAACGCAGGAGTTCCTGCAAAAACAATTCTTAGTGATTGATGTTTGATGGCCATCATGTTTTGGGATTTTGGCGTAAGAATTTTTCCATTTTTCGACGCACCATGGAGCGTTTTAAAGGAGATAATAGATCAACAAATAGCTTGCCATTTAAGTGATCAATCTCGTGTTGAAAACACTCTCCCAATAATTCACTGGCGGTCATCTCAAAAGATTGTCCAGTTCTATCCAAGGCGCGAATGGTTACTGATTCGGCACGAACCACGTCGTCATAGGCACCTGGAACCGAAAGACAACCTTCTTGATAGACTTTACTACCTTTGGCATCGATAATTTCAGGATTAATCAGCACCAATTGTTGTTGTTTGTCGCCAATCACATCCACCACGGACAAACGCAAATTAATGCCAATTTGAGGGGCGGCAAGTCCAACACCCTTGGCATCGTACATGGTGTCAAACATATCATCGATTAACGTTTGTAGGTCATTGTCAATGGTTTCAACCGGTTTTGAAACTTGTCGTAAACGTGGATCGGGGAGATGAATAATTTTTCGTATGGCCATGAAAGAACGTTGGTGAAGAATAAACAGCGTGTTATCATATCGCTCAACAGTCCAATCTGTCAAATGGAATAAGAATGAATAATCGTGATTGTTTGTTGATGCTCAATCGTCTGCCTTCAATTGGGCCTCGTATGGTTTTAAAAATGCTTCAACGCTGGCCGTTATTGGATGAGTTGTTTCGTTTATCTTTTGATGGTTTGGTTCGAGCAGGATTTTCTGAAAAAATAGCACGGTTGATTAAAACTGCGAATTGGGATGGGGTCGAACAAGACAATCGTTGGCAAGAGGGTGCTGATCAAACAATTTTAACTTATGAAGAGCCCGCGTATCCTTTATTATTGAAACACATTTACGATCCACCCGTGGTTCTTTATGTTAAAGGATCGCTTCGTGGATTGTCTTTGAAAACCGTTGGTATGGTTGGTACCCGAAAGCCATCGATGTCGGGTCGCCATATTGCACGACGTATGGCCAAAGAATTGGCAGAAGCGGGTGTTTGTGTGGTGAGTGGATTGGCCCAAGGCATTGATGCAGAAGTTCATCAAGGTTGTTTGTTGGGTCAAGGACCAACGATTGCGGTGATGGGTACAGGCATTGATAGAATTTATCCAGCGCAACATCAAGCTTTGGCGGCAAAAATTGCGGCACAAGGTGCGTTGATTACTGAATTTCCGCTGCAAAGTGCACCTTGTGCTGGACATTTCCCCAGAAGAAATCGTATAATAAGTGGCTTATCATCGTCCATATTGGTCGTTGAAGCTTCAATTCGAAGTGGTTCATTGATTACAGCGCGCATGGCATTGGAGCAAAATCGAGGGGTGATGGCCATCCCGGGATCGTTACACAATCCCCAATCGCGAGGGTGTCATTTTTTATTACAACAAGGAGCCAAGCTTGTTGTGAGCACTGCCGATGTGTTGGAAGATTTGCAAATATTGGCTCAAGAGGGGCATGTTTTAGATGTGTTTTCTCAAGAGACGTCGATGATGACTCTTGCCAGCGACGCAAGAACATTAGTACAGTGCATTGGATTTGAACCAACATCAATGGATAAAATTATTGGGGAAAGTGGATTTTTATTAAAAGATGTGATGTGTATTTTGGCGGAATTAGAATTACAAGGATGGGTAGAAGCCGTTCCTGGTGGTTATATGAGGTGTATTGCATGAAAAACCAAAAAACGTTGACGCCCATGATGGGGGATTTTTTTGATTGGATTTCGGATGTTCCGCAAGAAGAAGTAGAAATAGTGCAATCGGCGACACAACATGCAATGCGTGTGGTGTCACCTTATGAATCGGTAAAATTAACCAATGCTAGCCAACAATTTTTGATGCGCGTGCATAAAATGGGTTTAATAGACTCAGAACATAGGGAACTGATTTTGAATCGATTGGCCAACTCAGACTCTCGGTATGTTGGATTACAAGAAACAAAATGGATGATTCGAAAGACACTGGCACATGGCCTGGATAACGAGCAAATGGCGTTTCTTGACTTGGTGCTCTATCAAAAAGAAGATGGGTTAATGACCCACTAATAACAAGGATTCACAGCACATGACTAAATACTTGGTGGTGGTTGAATCACCTGCAAAAGCAAAAACCATTGAAAAATACTTGGGCAAAGATTATGAAGTGCTTGCTTCCTATGGCCATGTTCGCGATTTACCTGCAAAAAAAGGTTCGGTCAAACCCGAAGAAGATTTTGCCATCACCTACAAACCCATTGAACGAAATTCACGCCATATTGAAACCATTGCCAAGGCATTAAAAAAAGCTGATGAACTTTTGTTGGCAACGGATCCGGATCGCGAAGGAGAGGCTATTTCGTGGCATATTTATGAATTAATGCAGGAAAAAAAGTTATTAAAAAATAAACCGGTACATCGAATTTTTTTCAATGAAATCACCAAATCAGCACTTCAAGAGGCCATAAAAAATCCACGCTCGATTG
>CAISSD010000218.1 GCA_903887975.1 uncultured Legionellaceae bacterium
CCGAAGCAAACGCATTAATAATGCAGCCGCTCAATTTCAAGGTGATGTTGATGCGGCGTCACTCATCGCCATCCTTGAATCCAAAACCCTTGGGGTGTACATCACCCCCAAAGGGTACCAAATTTTACAATGGACACCATCCGGGCGCTGGCAACCTATATCAGATGGTACAATTTTTCGTTTTAAAGCCTTTCCAAACCATGTTGGGGTGCGTGTTGTTACACCACGGACACCACCCAAAGTCCCACAGATCATCATTGATTCGTCAGGTGACATTGGTGATTTTAAACTTCAATGGGGATACGCCCCATGAAGCAAAAAGGCTTTACCTTGATTGAAGTGATGATTGCATTGGCCGTCATTGCCATTGCATTAACCGCATTAATGCGCGCGACCAGTTATGATGTGGCCTATCATCAACGACTTAAAGAAACCATCATCAGCCATTGGGTGGCACAACAAGGGGTGAGCATGTTGCAATTGGGGCTTATTGATGTCAAAGGCATTCAAGAGAAAACCGAAAAAACAAAGTTTTTGGGCAATGATTGGTATTGGCGTGTTCGCATCATGCCCACCAAAATTGCATCGGTGCAACAAATTGAAATACGCGTCAGTCCGCATGCCACCGGGCCTTTTTTGAATCCGCTGATTGCCTATCGGTCGTCGTTATGAATCAACATCAAGGTTTTACCCTTATTGAAATTTTGGTCGCACTCACCATCTTCGCTATTCTTTCAGCACTAACCAGTGGTGTTTTGTACCAAACGTTCAACACCCAAGCACGCATCAACAATCAAAATACAGAGCGTCTTGCCTTACAAAAAATACGGGCATTAATGCAAAATGAAACCTTACAAATAACACAGCGCGCCACACGAGGTCCTGAAATGCGTTTATACCCTGCATTAAGTGGGCATGAACATTACGTTGAATTCACAACACTTGGCACAGAGCAAAAGCGCATTGCTTGGCTTTGTCGGGGCAATCAATTGATTCATCGACGTTTTAATGTGTTGGATGCACCCAATCGTCATCAATACCAAGATACCCTCTTGATGAATCAACTCAGCCAATGCAGTTTTGCCTTCTTAAGTGCTAAAAATAGCTTTGAAACCGAATGGACCAGTGCCCCTATGACCAATAAAGATCCCGCTTTATTGCCCAAAGCCATTCAATTACGTTTAACATTAAAGCATGGTACTGACTTTGATGTTCTATTTCCAATTCCTGCAGGATGACTTTTGATGCTACATAAACCACAAAAAGGCAGTGCACTCATTACGGCACTGTTCATCATGACTTTGGTGGCCATTGTGGCAACCGCAATGAGTATGGAGCTACAACGAAACATCGAACAAACCAACATCACAAAAACCCATGATGAGTTGGTTTTGGCAAGCCAAGTGGTGTTATTCTGGGCGATGGATGCTTTATCGGAGCGAATACCACCAATCACTTATCCCAAAAGTTTGGCGTTGATAACACCCAATATTCAAACCACAGGACAATTGATTGATTTACAATCAAAATTAAACATCAACAACTTAAAAGACAATCGATATTTTATGATTTTTGATGCCTTGTTGGCCGACCAATGCCCTGAAGTAGAAAGCCTACAGCGCGCCAAAGCGATTCAATCGATTGCCCAATGGATAAGAATGCCTCCGGCCAATGAACCCCATGATCCAACGGCGGCCTATTATTTGCACCAAAAACCACCCTACCTGCCCAGCCATTTGGATTTGGTTGATGAGAGTGAATTGGCTTTAATTGCCAACATGACACCCAAAATCATCGATAAAATAACACCTTGGATTAGTGTTTTACCAGAAGTCACGCCCATCAACATCAATACAGCGGCACCGAATATTTTGAAAATGATAGCCCATGGTGACATCACAGCAATTCTTCATGCTCGAGAAAAAAAACCGATTTTGGATTTAAACCGCATTGCCCCATTATTAAAGCAAGCCAATATTGATCCACAAAACATCACCGTTGAGAGCAATTATTTTTTATGCATTGCAACGGTTGTCAAACATCATAAAACACTCACCGTAAGCACCGTGATACAACGCTATCAAGACAAAAAAAAACAATTTAAAATACGCGTTTTAAAGCAAAAA
>CAISSD010000219.1 GCA_903887975.1 uncultured Legionellaceae bacterium
ACCAAAGACCCCGAAAATCCTCAATACATTTGCATTGATTTTGGGATCATCGGTACCTTGGATGATAAAGACAAGCATTATTTGGCAGAAAATCTTCTGGCATTTTTCAATCGTGATTATCGGCGTGTTGCAGAATTGCATATCGAATCGAATTGGGTTTCGCAAAAAACCCGTGTGGGTGATTTTGAAAGCGCCATTCGCACCGTTTGTGAGCCTATTTTTGAGAAACCCTTAAAAGACATCTCGTTTGCACTTTTGATGCTGCGGCTTTTTCAGGTGGCACGAACATTTCGCATCAACATTCAACCACAATTAATTTTGCTACAAAAAACCTTACTGGCCATCGAAGGTCTGGGGCGACAATTGTATCCTGAATTAAATTTATGGGTAACCGCAAAACCTTATTTAGAAGATTGGATCAAGCAACAATTGGGTCCGAAAGCATTTTTTAAAAACCTAAAAAATCAAGCTCCGTATATTTTGGCAAACCTACCTTTAATGCCACAAATGCTGCATGAATTGGTCCTTTTAACCAAAGAAAACACCCTAAAACAATTGGCACAAAAAAATCCAGAGCCCGAAAAAAGAACGTCGTCGCGAAAACTATTGGCCGCTTTTGGTTTGGGCGTGTTGTGTGCTTCACTTTTGTTTTACATTCAAACAGGCTTTGCCAATGACACCAACACTCAACCGCAATGCACCATCATCAACTATTGGGCCATGTGGTGCGATTCTTGTTTGAGTGAAATCAAGGTTCTGAATCAATTTTATGCCCAACATCACCATGAAATAAAGCTTTATGCATTTAATTATGATGAACTTTCTGAAAAAAAACTAAAGCATTTAACCAAGGAATTAAAGATTCATTATCCAGTATTACAAAAAAATCCTGCTAAAGCGCTTCATCTAGAAGAGCCAACAGCGTTGCCGGCAACGTACTTTTTAAATGCAAAGGGCAAACGCTTGAAAACACTTTATGGCCCACTGTCTTTAAAACGGTTGGAACAAACCATCCAGCAATCAAACGAGTGTTTTTGAGGGCACGATGGTTGAGATGGCATGTTTGTACACCATTTGCGTGATGGCATTTTTTAACATCACCATGTGCTCATCATGAGCATCAATAACACCATGTAATTTAATTCCACTCATCAAAAAAACAGAAACAGGAACCTGTTCTTTACACAAAACCTCAATAAAAGCAGATTGCAAGTCGGTTGTTTTGGCCATGATGGCATCCTTTTATTATTATTGTTAGCCCTAAAAGGATCATCGGCAAAGTTTGAATAAACTAAAGCGGCCGAACAACCTCAAGACAATCTTCATCATGAAGCTCAACAACCGAGCTATTTTTCATGTAAGTTTCATCCAAACTCGTCCTGACACCAATCATGCATTCTTCAAGACAATCTTTAAACCAGGTTAATTTTGGTCCACCAAGCTTCAACACATATTTTGCATCAATGCTGGCCTCACCTCGCAAAACATCATCAAGACAATATCGAATCATACGTGTTTTAACGCGCTCAAAACACTCACCTTTGGGTTTTAAAGCAGATAAATTTTCTTTGCAAATGTGTAATTGTTGCGCCAACAATTGCTCTTTGTCACTCACATAGCTTTTATTGTAAAAAAGTTTTTGCATCATGCTACTTAAGTGTTCTGCAAAAACATTGTTGGCAAGAAATTTGGCACAATAAAACAAAAAACAATGCCATGGGTCGCCATCATTGGATTTATTCAATAAACCAAATCGCTCCATTTTTTCATAAATCAAATCAACCAAAGACTCTAGCTTTAATAACTCTTCTTCACACTGATTGTCAAAAAACGTCTTTTTTTGATTAAATAAACCCAGTTTACATCGATGTGATTTAATCAACATTTTCAAACGATTTGCCAAAACATCATCCGGATGAGAAGACGTAGCTTCCTCGGCATTTAAAGCGATCTGAAGATCATCCAAAACTTTTTTCTCTTTAACCCGGTCTTCTTCAGATCGTGCAAATCCACCCATAAAAAAACTTAATTGTTGGTTGACTGCTGAGGCATCGACATCCGAGGCCCTGACACTAATCAACCGAGTACCTTCTTTCAAAAACAACTTGACCACATCAAAAAAAATCGACATCTACAGCCTCACAAATTTTACATCTTAATAACGCAACAACAATATCAATACACCCACAAACACAATCAAACCCAATGCCAACATTCCCATGGAAGTCAAACTTTTGGACAAATTTTCTTTACTAAACTGCTCTGGCCGGTTTTTAATCGTGTGATACAGCAGCCAAACAATAAGCCCAGCCCCGCACAAACCCAATAGTTGATAAAACGTTTCCATCAAACACTCCTTTTTGTGTTTTCAAATGCAAATGCATCGGCATGAATGTGTTCTTTTAAAGCGCCACATCGCAAACATGCATCACGACAATCATACACCAAACCAAATGGCCCACTCAGTACAATTTGCCAATCATCCATATCATGCGCATGCTTTTTTAAAAAAAGGCTCATCAACGTCTCATCGCTGTTGCTTGAGACTTGTTCATAATAATTAAATTGGGGATGACTCGTTTGCCATTGTTTAATCTTATCCTGCATGTAGACATCATGCATGGAATGCATGCCCCAAAAAAACTCGCAGGGTGTTGGGGTGGGTGCTGCCATCCAATCATCCATCATGGCTTTAACTTGGGCGAATCCTGTTCCACCTGCCACAAAAATAACGGGTCGCAACCTGTCCAATGCTTGAACATGGCAATCACCAAAAGGCAATTGAATATTGAAGGATTGATGGGACATGAATTGCGCCAATAAACGCTGATGCCCCTCATTATCGATGCAATGTCGCACATGCAATTCATAAAGGCCAGACTTTAAATCCGGTGTATTGGCAATTGAAAAGCTCATGGGCGCGCCATCAACCATCACTTGTAAATACTGCCCGGGTATATAATCCACAAAGCGATGAGGCCTCACCATCACTTGCATGATGGTGTCGGTCAAGGGTTTTATGGATGCAACACCAGCGCTTAATTCAACCGATCCCATGCGTTATTCTTGTCGCTTCATGGCATCAAAAAACTCGGCATTGGTTTTGTGATTTTTCATGCGCTCCAACAAAAACTCAATCGCATCACATTCATCCATGGACTGCAAAATTTTACGCAAAATCCAACGACGTTGTAATTCTTCAGGGGTTAACAGCAACTCCTCGCGCCGTGTTCCGGAGCGATTGATGTTGATGGATGGGAACACGCGTCGCTCCGCAATATTTCGGCTTAAATGAATTTCCATATTGCCGGTGCCTTTGAATTCTTCGTAAATCACCTCATCCATTTTAGAACCAGTATCGACCATCGCCGTTGCAATAATGGTTAAACTACCACCTTCTTCAATGTTGCGCGCCGCACCATAAAGTCTTTTGGGTCTTTGTAATGCGTTGGCATCGACGCCACCGGTCAGCACTTTCCCTGAAGAGGGGATCACTGTATTGTATGCTCGAGCCAGACGCGTAATAGAATCCAATAAAATCACCACATCACGTTTGTGCTCAACCAAACGCTTGGCTTTTTCAATCACCATTTCTGCCACTTGAACATGGCGTGTTGCTGGTTCATCAAAGGTACTGGCAACCACCTCACCTTTAACCGAGCGCTGCATGTCGGTGACTTCTTCGGGTCGCTCGTCGATCAAAAGCACGATCAAATAACAATCCGGGTAATTCTTCTCAATGGAATGCGCAATATTTTGCAACATCAAGGTTTTACCTGCTTTGGGCGGGGCCACAATCAAACCACGTTGCCCTCGACCAAATGGGGCGGTTAAATCCACCATTCGCGCGGTTAAATCTTCGGTACTACCATTACCTTGCTCCATCACCAAACGTTTGGTGGCAAATAAAGGCGTTAGATTTTCAAACATGATTTTATTTTTTGCATACTCAGGGGGATCGTAATTGATGTGATCAACCTTCAGTAACGCAAAATAACGCTCACTGTCTTTGGGTGGGCGAATTTTGCCCGAAACAGTATCGCCAGTACGCAGACCAAAGCGACGAATCTGGCTTGGTGAGACATAAATGTCATCAGGACCCGCCAAATAGGAGCCATCTGGTGAGCGTAAAAAGCCAAACCCATCATCCAATATTTCAATCACGCCATCGCCATGAATGTCTTCACCTTTTAAAGCATGGCTTTTAAGGGTGGCAAAAATAATATCTTGTTTTCGCATACGGGAGGTGTTTTCAATGCCCATTGATTGGGCGATACCGATAAGATCGGCAATAGGTAATCGCTTAAGTTCGCTAAAATTCATACTTCTCACTTTTGGTGTATTGGTTAATGATTTGAGTTATCCAGAATTATGTTCAGGAGGTAGTCAACAGAAAAGCCAACTAGGGCTTCTAATCTAACACGTCTTATCATTGAAATCCATCTTTTTTTCGCAGAAATTACTCTTTATAAACCTTGACATCCAGGCTCATTTTAATTAATTTACGCCAATCAATGCCGAGGTGGTGGAATTGGTAGACACGCCAGCTTCAGGTGCTGGTGGGGGAAACCCCGTGGAGGTTCGAGTCCTCTTCTCGGTACCATTGAGTGTTTTTACAACAATCCTCAATGGTTCGCAAACATACGTAACTCGACTTTAGCCATTTTTCCTTAATCCGTTCGCCCTGAGTACCCTATATCCTTCGGATAAAATATCTGGAAAGAACAGTATTTTTTTAGATTTACTTCGATCCGTTCGTGGTGAG
>CAISSD010000220.1 GCA_903887975.1 uncultured Legionellaceae bacterium
GCAACCCCCATTCCAAGAACACTCAACATGGCCATGCATGGCATTCGTGATATTTCACTGATTGCGACCCCCCCAAAAGACCGACTGGCCATCAAAACCTTTTGGCAAGAAAAAACCAATCCTTTGGTGCGTGAGGCCATTTTGCGTGAAATTTTACGTGGTGGCCAAGTGTTTTTCTTATACAACAAAGTTCAGAGCATTGAGCGAGTCACAACAGACTTACAAATCTTGGTTCCCGAGGCCAAGATTCAATATGCCCATGGACAAATGAGTGGTCACGAGTTAGAGCGCATCATGTCGGATTTTTATCATCATCGATTCAATGTGTTGGTGTGTACCACCATCATTGAAACAGGCATTGACATTCCAACCGCCAACACCATCATCATTGATGAAGCGCAACACTTTGGCTTGGCGCAATTACACCAATTACGCGGACGCGTGGGACGTTCGCATCACCAAGCGTATGCCTATTTATTCACACTACCTGAGCCATCACTCACCCCTGATGCCGTAAAACGCCTAAAAGCACTCGTTGCCTCCGATCATCTGGGTGCTGGATTTACGCTGGCCAGTCACGATTTAGAAATACGTGGTGCAGGTGAGCTTTTGGGTGAGGGCCAAAGTGGCAACATGCATGCTATTGGCTTTAGTCTATACATGGAATTGCTGGATGAAGCAGTGCAAAGCTTAAAAAATGGCATCATTCCAAAGCGCTCCATCGACAATCCCCCTCAACTGGATATTGATTTGCGTATTTCAGCAATTATTCCTGAAGATTATATTGGCGATGTTCATCTGCGTTTGATTTTTTACAAACGCATTGCCAATGCCAGCAATAAAGCCGCTTTGCATGAATTACAAATTGAACTCATCGATAGATTTGGGCTATTCCCAACGGCTGTGAAACACTTATTTTTAATCACCGAATTAAAATCCATCGCCATGAAATTGGGGGTGGTTCGTATTGGGCGACAAGATACAGCCATCAATATTGATTTTAACGACAACCCAAAGCTTGATGCGGCGATTTTAATCAATCTATTACAAACCCAGTCGCAAAGCTACCAAATGCTTGGGCCAAAACGCTTCATCATCAAAAAAATTCCTCAAGATTCAGAACAGTGTTTGCTTGAATTGTGTGTGTTGCTTAAAAAACTACAACCAGGATCGCCATGAAAAAATATTTTGGATTCTTGCTCTTGTTTTATGGTGTCATCAACATGGCTTTAGCAGCTATTGAACCGAATTTTTTAATCATCTCGGATATTCATCTTCGCGAGCTTCATCACGAACCCACGGTTTTAAGCCCCTTTTACAACAGCTTAAAAAATGATTTGGATCCCCAAACCTTTGAAACCATCATCAAAACCATACACCAAAACATTGAAAAAAAAATCATTAAAAAGCCTGATTTTATTATTTTATTGGGCGATTTGGTTGGGCACAAACGAACTTTCAATCATTTTAGCGAAAAAATAACGACGCATATTTTGCAAGTGTTTAAAACTTATTTCCCCAACACACCGATTTTATATACTTTTGGTAATAATGACGCGCTTGATAGAAGTTACGGCCCATTTCAATCACTTAAAAAATCCAATCAC
>CAISSD010000221.1 GCA_903887975.1 uncultured Legionellaceae bacterium
CGGATTACCCCAGGCACCCTCTAGTCAAAATCCAATTGCGAACCCCAAAGCGGCCAAAAAACGTCGTGATCATGTGTTAATGCGTTTGTATGAAGATGGGTACATCACCAAAGAGCAATACATCGATGCCATTCAACAACCCGTCACTGCGAGTTATCATCAAACCACTTTAGAGGCCAGCGCCCCTTATGTTGCTGAAATGGTAAGACAATCACTTTATGAGCATTTTGGTAATGCTGCTTACACACGAGGTTACAAAGTTTACACCACCATTAAAGCACCATGGCAAAACTCAGCCAACCAACTGGTAAAAGACCATCTTTTGGCTTATGAAAAACGCCATCGTCGTCAAAATAACGCGATGCATCCTGAGGCAGCATTGGTGGCCCTGGATCCCAATGATGGAGCCATCAGGGTCTTGGTCGGTGGTGCTGAATTTCAAAACAGCAAATTCAATCGAGCCACGCAATCACTAAGACAACCTGGTTCAAGCTTTAAACCCTTTATTTATGCAGCTGCTTTAAATAAAGGCTACTCACTGGCCTCATTAATCAACGATGCACCGCTTGTTGTCGATGATGCAAGTCAAGCCGATGCCGCGTGGCGACCACACAATGTTAATTTAACTTTTAGCGGTCCAACACGATTAAAAGATGCATTAATTCATTCAAAAAATCTGGTATCCATACGTATTCTCGACGATATTGGTATTGATTATGCCATTGATTATGCCAGTCATTTTGGATTTTCAAAAACCAATTTACCTCACTCACTCTCACTTTCTCTGGGTACTTTATCCGTTAGCCCTTTAGCGCTAACCGCTGCTTATGCCGTATTTGCCAATGGTGGTTACAAAATTGAGCCGTATTTGATTGATCACATCACCGACAGTGAGGGTAAAATCATCTTGCAAGCCAAGCCTGCTCGAGTGTCTCATCCTTCTGAAGCAACCGTTGAACCAGATTTAATTGCGCCGCAAGTCATTACTCCTGAGGTTTCTTTTTTGATGAACTCAGCGCTCATGGAGGTCACGCAACACGGAACAGCTTATCAAGCAAGGGTATTAAATCGGCATGATATTGCGGGAAAAACCGGGACCACCAACGAACAAGTGGACGCATGGTTTTCTGGTTACACACCCGATTTGGTCGCAACCACTTGGGTGGGTTATGATACACCTCGTCCATTACATGAATACGCTGCAAATCTGGCATTGCCATTGTGGATTGATTTTATGAAAGTTGCATTACAAAATACGCCAGAAAAAGCATACATCAAACCCGACGATATTGTGGCGCTGCGCATCAATCCAAAAAATGGCCTACTCGCAAAAGCAGAATTTAAGAACGCCATTACGGAATATTTTCGAGAAGATGAAATACCCGATGCCGACTCAAGCACTTCCCCCTCAGAAGATCATGTTCATCCTCATGACACAGAAGAAAATGACTTGTTTTGAATCATAAAAAATAAAATATGTACTATAATAAAAGTACAGGCAGATAAAAAGGAGAAAATCATGACTACTGCTCGTTTAAGTCGGCTGGGATTAGGGCTTTCATTGGGTGTTATTTGGGGCGTGTATGTGTTGGTAATGGGTTTACTTGCACATCATTTCTTAATTGGCACCGCGTTTGTAACCGCAATGGGTGCTCTTTACACTGGCTATGAACCCACTGTGATGGGTAGCATCATCGGCGGACTCATCGGATTTGTCGATGCGTTCATTTTTGGGGTTTTAATTGCGTGGTTTTACAACATTTTTTCTGGAATACACCACAAGGTTAAATAATCCAAAATTTTTATGAAAAAGGCGCCGTACGGGCGCTTTTTTTATTTCAATGGCATATTTTAGATCATTTTTCAAATCGATTTGGTATTACCTCATTGAGCTTTTCTTTAACTCGACTTTAGCCATTTTTCCTTAATCCGTTCGCCCTGAGTACCCTATATCCTTCGGATAAAATATCTGGAAAGAACAGTATTTTTTTAGATTTACTTCGATCCGTTCGTGGTGAG
>CAISSD010000222.1 GCA_903887975.1 uncultured Legionellaceae bacterium
GGTCAGTGTGGTGGCATCAGCCATAGCAAAAGGAACATTCAAAAATCGAGCCAAGGTTTGCGCCAACAATGTTTTACCACTACCGGTTGGACCAATCAATAAAATATTACTTTTTCCAAGCTCAACACCATCTTCAGTTTTATGATGCATACGTTTGTAATGATTATAAACGGCAACCGACAGTATCTTTTTGGCATGCGCTTGTCCAATAACGTACTCATCCAAAAATGCATTGATTTCTTTGGGTGTGGGTAGCTGTGTTTCTGAAGCTGCAGCTGCGCCTAATGTCGTTGTTGCAGCCACTTCATCACCAATAATGTCGTTGCATAAGGCAATACATTCATCACAAACAAACACAGAAGGACCGGCTATTAATTTCTTGACTTCATGTTGACTTTTTCCACAAAAAGAGCAATACATTGTTTTACCTGAGCCTGCTTTAGCCATCTTAAAACCTCATCATCAAAAAAAATAATCAACCAACAACATTGTCTCTGTCATGAAACACTTTATCGATTAAACCATATTCTCGAGCTTGTGTTGCACTCATAAAATTATCACGCTCGGTATCACGCATGATGATGTCAGGCGTTTTGTTGGTATGATGAGCCATAATGCTGTTCAAACGCTCACGAATGGTCATGGTTTCACGCGCATGGATTTCAATATCCGTGGCTTGACCCCGATAACCACCCAATGGCTGATGGATCATGACGCGCGCATTTGGAAGACAATAACGTTTTCCAGCAGCACCCGCACAAAGCAACAATGCAGCAGCACTGGCGGCCTGACCAATACAAAGTGTACTGACATCAGGTTTTATAAACTGCATGGTGTCATAAATGGCCAAACCCGCCGTCACAACACCACCTGGTGAGTTAATGTAAATAGAAATGTCTTTTTCAGGATTTTCTGATTCTAAAAACAATAACTGAGCCACGACCAAATTGGCCATATGATCTTCAACTTCACCCAACAAAAAAATAATTCGGTCTTTTAACAATCTGGAATAAATATCATAAGAACGCTCGCCCCTTGAGGTTTGCTCAATCACCATAGGCACAAGACCACTAACATTTTTCATTGTGGATGTTGAATCATTTCGCATGCGCATGCTCCTCTTCGGAATTTTCTTGTTTTGGATTCATCAGCGTATCATAATCTGATTTCTTTTCAACAATTCGGGCATCTTCAAGCATTTTTTCGGCAACCACTTCTTCCATCACCAATGCTTGAACTTCACCATAACGTTTTTGATCGTCTTTATACCAAGCACGAATTTCTTCAGGCTTTTCATAAGCACTGCTTAGTTTTTCAATCATAGCATCTACACGCGCATCTTCAACATCAATCTTATGTTTTTTAACATAGGCTGAGAAAAGAAGTCCCAAATGGACTCGTTTCGTGGCCTGTTCAACAAATAATTCTCTTGGAAAATCAGGGATTTTTTCATCATCATGGTGTTCATGACCAAAAACTCGATGGTACATTTCATGCTTTAATTGTTCGATTTCTCGATCCACCAGTGCCTGAGGCACCTCAAAAGGATTTGCATCCCGCATCGCATCAAAAACATGATTTCGATTAAGGCTACTGACACGACGCTCTAATTCACGTTCCATGTTGGCAGTTAAATCGCGCTTTAAAGCCTCTACGCCACCTTCAGTAATATTAAATTTTTTGGCAAACTCATCGTCCAATGCAGGCAAAACACCTTCTTGAATGGATTTAATGGTGACTTTGAATACCGCATTTTTTCCTGCCAAGGACGCATGGCCATAATCGCTAGGAAACGTGACGTTGATTTCAAAAAGCTTGTCTTTTTCCGCGCCCACCAGGCCTTCTTCAAAGCCGGGAATCATTTTTCCTGAACCCAATAACAACTCATAGTGTTCAGCGCGTCCTCCTTCGAAGGCCTCGCCATCAATAAATCCTTCAAAATCTGCAAAAACTTTATCACCATTTTGAGCCGCTCGAGATACCTCTTCCCAGTTTTTGTTCTCGGAGCGTAACCGTTCAAGTAATGCATCCACATCTTTGGCTTTAACCGAGGCTTTAATCATGGTCACTTCAGCTTGATTTAATTCTTGAGGATTCACGTCTGGAAAGACCTCAAATCGTGCCGAA
>CAISSD010000223.1 GCA_903887975.1 uncultured Legionellaceae bacterium
ACAGATTCCATAATCCATCTCCCTTCAAAGTTTAGTCCCTACATTTATATATTAGAACATTGCACAACAAATACAACTATTTTGCAGAAATAAGCTTGTAAAGCAGCACTAAGATTTATTTTTGATCATGATTGTGCTATAGTAAGCTTATCATTTAAATTTTTTCGTAGGGAGTCAGATGCCAATCCAAGAAATTGACATGTCTTTCTTCAAAAAAGATAAAACATCGGATCCTATTGAGGGAACCCTTCCCTATTTCGGCGACCAAATTTGGATTTATAAAACATTTTACAGCAAAGAGCGTGCACGATTTGAACTATTGTGCCAAGAATTTTATCGACTCATCATCCCCTCTCAACCCCAAACCATCATTGGACATGACAAAAAAAACCATAGTCATGCCATTTTATCAGCCAAAATATCAGGTTTTAAACCATTGCCTTATCATGAAGCACCTCTTTTTGCAAACGGCACGCACCATGGTTTGGGGCAAATTTTAGTCACTTCTATTTTTATTCACGAGATTGATCTGAACCTCAACAACATTGGGTTAGACAAAAATAACCGTGTTGTGAAAATTGATGGCGATTGGAGTGCTGCAGGACTGATTGAGCCCAATTTACTTCAAGGGATAACCACCACCATCACGCCGGATTTAATTGAACATTTACCATTCATCGACCACTACTACTGTTACAACTGGCTTGATATTATTCAAGAAAAGAAAAATTTTGGTTCAAGTTCGATGGTTGATGCCGATTTATCCAAATCACCCTCGTTTCGAAAAGAAATCAACCAAACCATACTGGCCTTGCTGCTCATTCCAGAGTTTTACATCCATGCCTTTGTGAGTCATTATTTACCAAATTATCTTCGTCACCAAACCATAGAAGCATTTTTATCAAGACAACAGGAACTTTATTCAAGTGCGATGAATCTGGATTCTTTTGTCAATCCCAAGCAAACTTTCGACGATTTTGACATTGAAGCCTACACCAAGCATTTACAACAATTTAGTGCACACCTTTGGTTTCCGGTTTTGGAAAAAAATGACCATGAAAAACTTAAAAGCGCCATCAAAGATCGTTTATATTTTATCAATAATGAAATTCATCGTATGGATTCCTCACCAACGAGTATTAGCACGTTGTCCACAAAAGCCAACCATGTGCCGCATTTCTTTCATCACATCAAAGACGATGAGGCCGGAAACACCAAAAAAGGTTGCATTTCGATCAAAAAGAAAATATAATGCGCATTTTTTAATGGCAATAAAAGGAATACTGCAATGCACGACCTAATTAAAAAGCTAAACGATACGATCACCAAAGATACTAAAAAGAGCCAAATTGAAGATATACTCTTAAATGCAATCAAAGAAGCATTTGATGCTACTGCAGAAAAAGATCGTGAAAAATTACGTAAAGAGTTGTCTCGACAATTTCATCCTGATAAAAAAAGTACAGAGCCATTCATGCTTGTGTTAAAAAACGCTGGCATCGAATTTCAAACGGTATTAAATGGTCATTATCACGATGAATCCAAGCAAAACAACGAACATGAAGAAGATCCCATTGGTGAATCTTATTTTCCATTGAACATCATCAAACAGCACGAGAACAAACTTCACTCGACCATCAAGAAACTCAAAAAATTAAGAAACAATGCTCCAGAAAAAATTGATGAAACCATCAAAACAAGTTATCCAGAACTATACCAATATCTTAATTACCCTGAAATGGCACAATATGCTATTTACGCTGCTCAAACCATGCTGAATGGCATGTTGATGGCAGGCGGTGCTTACGCTTATTTTTTAACACTATGTTACAGTATACTTCCCAATATGGTCGAATTCATGCTGTTGAGTTATGCCACCAACCACGAATATTTTTATAAGCAATCCGGCATCGCATTGGGAAAAGCAATCGCGGCTGAGCTGGAGATTGAATGTGATGCATGGTCTGACGAAGATGTGTTTACATTTTTTGATACCAACACTTATCAAAGTGCGTCTGCTAAAAAACATTTATTGGGTAAGTTATCTCTTGATGTTGAATCACAGCCTGAAGCCCTATGGTTGCCTCAATTTAAAAAATGCTTTCTTGCTCAAACACTTGATGCTCTCATCAACGCGATGGATGGTTTAAAATCGAATGCCTCGGCGCTCAAAATCATGTGCATTTTAGAAGAAAAAAAATTCAATAAAAATACCTGCACTAATGGTCAAATTATTTTGGATCTATTTAAAGAAAGTGACATTACTGAAAACGAAATCAACGAGGTTTATGACATCATACAACAAAGCATATCTTCAGGCATTCAAATCAATCGGTTTTCCGAGAATATCCTTCCAGTTGGGGTCTCTGAGCATCTTCAAGAAGTGTACCATGGCATGCAACACAGCATGCAAGATGAGCATACTTCCCTGGGCACAAAAATACTACAATGCTTGGCATTGATTCTGGCCTCACCATTGATACTGATTCACGCAGCCGCAAACATCATCAATTATTTGCTCCCAAGATTGTTGTATGCTGTTAAAATGCTGGCAGTCGCCATCGTTAATGCGCCTTTGGATATCATGGATTATTTTAAATCAGAACCAGCGGAACCAGAGCCAAAAGATCAACCAACCATGATGCGATGTTATCCTGGACATGGGTTGTTTTCTAACTCATCTAATCCAAGCGCCACGAACGAAGACATCAACCTCCGTGCGAATATTCCTTCATGTGCTTGAAATGAAGAGCAATCATTGGTCTATAAGTGATGCTCCATAACTTATAGACCATCACTTATGAACCGACAACAATAAGATTTACGCCCCTCATTGAGATCGATTATACTAAGTGCCTCTTCGTTTTTTAAGTCAAAATCATGTCATTAAAACACACCATAAAACAATGTTTATCTGGAACCATCCCAGCGGGCAGTGAAGTCACCATCGAAGGCTGGGTTAAAACTCGTCGTGATGCCAAATCTGGTCTTTCGTTTATTCATGTTCATGATGGCTCTTGCTTTGCGCCCATTCAAGTGGTTGCCACAGCAGAACTGCCACATTATCAAAGCGATGTTTTGCGCTTAACATCGGGTTGCGCCATCATCGCAACAGGTACTTTGGTGGCCTCCACGGGCAAAGGGCAATCGTTTGAAATTCAAGCCCAATCCATCACCTGCGTTGGCTTTGTTGAACATCCAGACACCTACCCCATTCAACCCAAACGACATACTTTAGAATACCTTCGCGAAGTTGCACATTTAAGACCACGAACCAATACCATTGGTGCGGTCATGCGCATTCGACATGCGTTATCAACTGCCATTCATCGATTTTTTGACGAACAAGGGTTTTTGTGGATTCACACCCCCATCATCACCGCAAGTGATTGTGAAGGTGCTGGCGAGATGTTTCGTGTCAGTACTTTAAAACCAGGACAAACCGATTTTAGCCAAGATTTTTTTGGCAAAGAGACTTTTTTG
>CAISSD010000224.1 GCA_903887975.1 uncultured Legionellaceae bacterium
CAAGACCTGCGGTCGCTGCGGCCGCCATTAAAATTACAATGCCGATTGTGTGGAAAAGGTGGTGGTCGAGATGATTTGGCACAAGGTGGGAGTGGTGTGCCAGATGATTTGGCAGTAAAACTTAAGGATATAAAAAAATTATTTTAAAAGGGAGTGATAAAGATGCATAAGAAGCTGTTACTGTTGACCCTGTTGGGTGCTGATCTTGGTTTTGCTGGAACAATGGGGGCTGTGTGTCAAAATTCAACGACACTGCCATGCGATCCTCCTGCGTGGTCCTTGGCGGGTAAAGCACTGTATTTGCAGCCATTTGCTTCTAGAAGTCCGTTGGGAACACAAATAACGGTGACAAATAGTTCTCCTGCTATTGATTACAAATTAGGAAGTAATCCATCTTATTCATGGGGCTTCGAACTTGAGGGAGCATATCGCTTCGATTCAGGGAGTGATTTGAATCTTAATTGGTATGAATTGAATCAAAACAACCATTTTTCGAACCAGGTTGATGCCTATGGTGTAACTTTGCCATTCAACGTGGGCGGTACGGATGTATTTTTAGAGCCAGGCAATGTTTATGCTCAGGATACTAGCTCGTGGAATATGGTCAACCTAGAATTTGGACAGCAGATTGACTTGGGTGTGCTTAAAAATATTCGCTTGCATGGTGGTGGGACTTACGCTCGACTAAGCAGTACATTTTCTTATCATGGCAATATTGCTACAAAGTATAATTTGCCGGGCTTTGCAGTATTGAACTTTAACCCAACCTATAATGGATTTGGTCCAAGAGTAGGGGTCGATTTGATGTATGCGCTACCTCATGAATGGAATGTGTATGCGAAGATGGCAACAGCCATTTTGGCTGGAAGCAGCAACTATTCAAATCGTTATACCAATTTCACAAATGATGTCTATGGAACCAATACGGGTTCAACCATGGTCATTGTTCCAGAAATTGATGGAAAGATAGGACTTAGTTATGGACATACCACGACTTATGGCGATGTGGTCTTTGATGCTGGTTGGTTATGGATGAATTATTTCAATATTGAGCCTTCAGCAACGTACACACCGAACAATCGAAATGACTTTGGCTTGCAAGGCGTGTACTTTGGTTTAAAATGGACGGGTAATTTGGTTTAATTGGAACATACGCCTTAATTTTTAAAGGCTGATCCCATGTCATCTTGTGCGCGGGGTGGAATTTTTAATCGATTTGCTTCATCTTATCAATTAATTCCATTAAAGCATAGCTTAACGCTTCGGTTCCTTCGCGCTTGATGGCTGAAATGGTGAAATATTTGTCTTTCCATTTTAAGGCTTTAAGAATGGAGAGGATGGTTGTTTGTCGTTCGGTTTCATCAGGAATCATGTCGATTTTATTCAAAACCAACCAACGTGGTTTGTTGAGTAACTCTGGATTGTAGGCTTTAAGTTCTTTTAAAATCATTTTGGCTGATTTGATGGGATCACTGCCATCGATGGGGGCAATGTCGATGACATGCAATAAAATACACGTTCGTGACACATGTCTTAAAAATTGATGCCCAAGTCCTGCTCCCTCTGAAGCACCTTCAATTAGGCCTGGAATATCCGCAATCACAAAACTTTTATCACGGGCAACACTGACAACACCCAAAGAAGGATGCAATGTGGTAAAAGGATAATCGGCAACTTTGGGTTTGGCACTTGAGACGGCACGGATTAAGGTCGATTTGCCAGCATTGGGTAAGCCTAAAAGACCCACATCGGCCAAAACACGCAATTCCAAACGTAGGCTTTTCGCTTCCCCAGGAGAACCAGGGCTTGTTTGTCTTGGTGCACGATTGATGCTGCTTTTGTAGCGTGCATTACCCAATCCATGAAAACCACCTTGGGCAATCAAAATACGCTGATGAACGTGTGTTAAATCGCCTAATAATTCATTGGAATCATGATCATAAATGAGTGTGCCAACAGGAACATGGATGATGAGATCTTCGCCTTTTTTACCGGCACAATTTGCACCCATGCCACTTTGGCCATTTGAAGCTTTGTATTGACGTTGATATCGAG
>CAISSD010000225.1 GCA_903887975.1 uncultured Legionellaceae bacterium
AAACCGTTTATACACTGAGGCAAATCGAACATAAGCAATATGATCCAAGCGATACAACTGCTCCATGACCCATTCACCAATTTGACGCGCTTCAATTTCACGCTCACCACGCCGACGAATATTTTGCATGATAAGAACAATCGCATCTTCTACCAAATCCGCACTCACGGGACGTTTTTCTAAAGCACGCAACATACCAGCGCGCATATTTCCCACCTGAAAAGCCTCTCGACGCCCATCACGCTTCACCACCACCGGCATTAAAAGCTCAGCACTTTCAAAAGTTGTAAAGCGCTCCAAACAATCAAAGCATTGTCGACGTCGCCGAACCTCAGCACCTTCGGCAATCAAACGCGAATCAATCACCTTGGTATCTTCTGCATGACAAAATGGACAATACATCACGCCCCCAATTGACAATACACCGGAAATTCAGCGCACAACGCCAAAACCTGTTGTTTAACCCGCAAAATCACCGATGCATCTTCATGAGCATCCAACACATCAGCCAACCATCCAGTGATGCTTATGATTTCTGCTTCTTTAAAACCACGCGTCGTCACCGCTGGTGTGCCCAGCCGTATGCCACTGGTCACAAATGGCGAACGGGGATCTTTGGGCACTGTGTTTTTATTTACCGTAATGTTGGCTTTACCCAACGCCAAATCAGCATCTTTACCACTGAGATTGTTGTTGGTTAAATCAACCAAGAGTAAATGATTTTCCGTGCCACCCGAGACAATCTGATACCCTCTATCTTGTAGTACTTGCGCCATGGTCTTGGCATTCAACAAGACTTGCTTTTGATAATCGATAAAATCTTGTTGCAACGCCTCAGCAAAAGCAACCGCTTTGGCCGCAATCACATGCATCAATGGCCCACCTTGCGATCCTGGAAAAATGGCTGAATTTAATTTTTTTGCCAAATCTTCTTGATGGCGCGCCAAAATCATCCCACCGCGAGGACCTCGTAATGTTTTGTGGGTGGTGGTGGTCACCACATGCGCATAAGGTAATGGTGAGGGATAAACCCCCGCGGCCACAAGTCCTGCAACATGCGCCATATCGGCCAATAAATAAGCCCCAACGTGATCGGCAATAAGCCTGAATTTTGCCCAATCCACCACCTGTGAATACGCTGAAAAACCTGCAATAATCAATTTTGGACGATGCGCCAATGCCAAAGCTTCGACTTGTTCGTAGTCAATGAAACCTTTATCTGTCACACCATATTGAGCCGTGCGGTACAATTGGCCCGAAAAATTAACGTGTGAGCCATGGGTTAAATGTCCACCGTCGCTTAAAGACATACCCAAAATCATGTCTCCAGGCTTTAACAAGGCCATCATCACCGCCATGTTGGCTTGAGATCCGGAATGGGGTTGTACATTCACATAATCGGCATCAAATAATCGTTTGGCCCGATTAATCGCCAATTCTTCAACAACATCCACATACTCGCAACCACCGTAATAACGTTTGCCAGGATAACCTTCGGCATATTTGTTGGTCAATACGGAACCTTGTGCTTGCAACACACGGGTGCTGACATAATTTTCTGAGGCAATCAGCTCAATGTGGTCTTCTTGGCGCTGCCGTTCATGAACCATTGCGTCCCACAACGCTTCATCAAAAATAGAGAGTTCGTCTTGTTTGTCGTGCATCAATTAGTCCTTTATTTAACAATTAAATCATTTCGTACTTGATCAACACCCAGCGTGCTGGCAGTAATCACCCCTGCATTTTGTTTGATGGTTTCATTGTCAACAAAACCACTTAACTGGACATTATTCTTATACGTTTTTACTTTGATGGACAAAGCATGTCGGCCCAAATGGTTGATGAGCCGTGTTTTTACTTTGGTTGAAACCGCCATGCTATCAATGTATTGTCCTGTACTTTCACTTAAAGGGGAGGAGGCACAAGACGCAGCAAACAGAATAAACAATGATACAATAAGACTTCGAACCAAATCCGGCATGATATTTCTCTTGAATGCATAAATGCAGCAATATTAACACAGATTTATTCAAAATCCATCGTTCTTGTTCGTCGACTTGACTTACGTGAAAAAAAGATTAAAATGTTTTTTATTTATCTAAAAGAGGTTTTTTATGAACACAAATGACCATGATACATTTTTCTTAAACGATACCCATCCAAGACCAGTCACTTTGGCCAGCATCGGACTGATTCAAAATCAAACAGAAAAAAGAGCAGCATTGGAAGCATTTATTATTGAAGAAGAAAATTTTCTTAATGACCCCCATAATTCATTAAAAAGACCGCCCTTATTGCGCTCGGCTGCATTGGATGCCGCAAGAAGAATGCTTGATGCGTTAAACAACCCCGTACCACCAATAACATCTCGACCAACATTC
Source organism: uncultured Legionellaceae bacterium (assembly GCA_903887975.1). Classification (GTDB taxonomy): domain Bacteria; phylum Pseudomonadota; class Gammaproteobacteria; order Legionellales; family Legionellaceae; genus CAISSD01. The sequence continues at coordinate 2,382 of CAISSD010000225.1, forward strand.
TCTGCTTCTAGAGGCTAGAATCAATCTCCCCATACGTTGCTAACGCTTCTTTGGCAAGCGTTAGCTGACGCGCAACATCACTTATGGCTTGGCGCCGGCGTAATTCGGCCGTCACATCACTACTTTTTGCCTCGTGTTTTGCCGTATTCAGTAACGCTTGATGCTGCAGCTCCAAACGCTCGCAATGTTGTTGAGACTCTTGAATCCAACGTTGGCGCGAAACCAAAGAGGATACATTAAATACATTGGATGACTCAGATGGTTTTTGTTCCACTGACGACTGACACAAGTGTACCAACACATTGATTTTTTTATTGATTTTATCGACAATAAAGCGCGCTGAGCGTCCTTCTTGTTGTTGCATCAACGCATCCATGTCACGCCTTATTTCTTCCACACAATCGCAAGAGATGAGCTCATCACCATAAGCTTGTTTGAACAATCCTTTAGGCAGTTGATGGGCACGAAGAACCGCATGATGACGACTTAATTGCCAATCCAGCGCCAACAATCGCTCGCTCAATTGAGCCATCAATACATTAAGATCCAAAACCATCGTACTCTTCTAACGTTATCCTTCTCGCCTCAGATTCCAACATCACGGCAATCCCATCTCGAATGGGATAAGCAAGTCTGTCGAATCGACAAATCAATTCATGCTCTTGAAGCAATAATTTTCCCTTACACAAAGGACACACCAAAATACTCAACAATCGCTTATCCACAGAAACTCCACCAAAAACGCCATTAAGTTACATGATCACGCACATAAATGGGCAACGCCAAAGACACATCCAAAGGCGCAATATGCTCGCAAAGAACGCAGTCAATCAGACTGGCCGCCGTGGGATACAACACCCGTTGTTCAACGATAACAGATTGCACAACATCGGGTAAAGACGCAACATAGCCCTCAAAACCAACACCTGCCAAAACCACGGGTTCGGGCGTTATGTCAACATCAAAGGCGGCGCTAACGTGAGGCGCTTGGATTGCTGAATCCTTGGGCGTATAGGCCCAATAAATTTCTGACATGCGTGCATCCAACATACTCAAAATACCCACATCCGGAAATAGTTGTCGTGCTTGGTGGCTGATGGCTTGTAGACCACCAACACCATACAACGGCAAATCAGCCGCATAAGCCAAGCCTTTGGCAACACTACACCCAACGCGTAAGCCCGTAAAACTCCCAGGACCTTGACCAAAAACGATGCCATCCAAATCGGTCAACGCCAATGTGGAGACACTCAAAACCCGTTCAATCATGGGCAATATCTGTTGCGCTTGTTGTTTTAAACCAGAACAATGTTCTTCATAAACTGTATCGCCATCAAACACCGCCACAAAAACCTGCTCGGTTGAGGTATCAAGTGCCAACAACTTCATGCGATAACTCCAAATGTTTAATAAAATCAATGGCTTTTTGTTCTTCTCGTGTTTTTTTCATCATGGGTAGACTCTTAAAAATCAATGCACCATACGCGCGCGCAGTTAATCTGGGGTCGGCAATCATTAAAATTCCACGATCATTCACATCTCGAATCAAGCGACCCACGCCTTGTTTTAGCGTTAAAATGGCTTGTGGTAAGGTCCATTCATCAAATCCAGACAATCCTTGCGCTTTAAACTCTTGCATTCTACCATAAGTGATGGGATCCGCTGGACTGGCAAACGGTAATTTATCAATAATCACACAAGACAAAGCCTCACCTTTGACATCAACCCCCTCCCAAAAGCTTGCTGTTCCCAACAAAACAGGATGTTTGTCTTGGCGAAATCGCTCCAATAAAATCGATTTGGCTTCCTGACCTTGCACCAGTAAAGGGTGCGGCCAAAGCAAAGCCAAGAGCTTTGCCGCTTCTTGCAAGGCATGATGGCTCGTGAACAAGAAAAAACAACGCCCCCCCAATGCGCGAATCAAAGGCAATGCTTTATGAATTAAACTGGTGATGTACGCGCGGTCTTTGGGATCAGGCATGCCGCGTGGCATGTACAACAACGCTTGTCGATTAAAATCAAAAGGACTATCCACCCAGAGTGTTTTGGCATTCATAAGGCCCATGCTGCGCGTAAAACAATCAAATCGCAATGCCGCG
>CAISSD010000226.1 GCA_903887975.1 uncultured Legionellaceae bacterium
CGCGCACATCCAATTGCGCCATAGAAAAACAGGTTGATTGCAGCAATTGAATTAAGGTTTGTCGATGTATTGTCCATTCCAAATCGTTCGCGTCTTCTTGGCATCGAGGATACGTTGCAGCAGGAAGGGTTCCCAATTTAAATTGGCTGCGCCCAACCTTGATGGAAACAAAATCATCTTTAAAGCTGCACAAAAGAGGCTTGTCTTCGTCCAAAGATCGCACAACATCGATGATTTTTTTGGTGGGAACCGTTGTTTCACTTTCTGAGTTGGCGTTTAAACAAGCAATGCGCGCAGTAATTTCCAGTTCCAAATCAGAAGCCGTTAAAATCAATACGCCGGGTTGCACCTGAATCAAAATATTTGACAATACTGGAATGGCTTGTTTTTTGTCAACAGCACCGGCAACCATCAATAAAGATGGTAACAATTCGAGTTTATTGATTGAGAATTCGAACATCACCGCTCCCTGGTTAAGAAGACAAAGTACGCATTAAATTTTTATAATCTTCGGTCAGATCGCCCGTTAATGATGCCAATTCTTTAATTTTTCGACATGCATGAATGACGGTGGTGTGATCGCGCCCGCCAAAATGATCTCCAATTTCGGGTAGACTATGATTGGTGAGTTCCTTTGCCAAAGCCATGGCCATTTGCCGAGGCCTAGCAATGGATCGACTACGTCTTTTAGATAGAAGATCCGCCACTTTGACTTTGTAATAATCTGCAACTGTTTTTTGAATGTTATCAATCGTGACCAATTTGTCTTGTAGCGCCAATAAATCTCGAAGTGCGTCATTAACAAAATCAATGGTGATTGGTTTTCCTGTAAAATGCGCATTGGCAATCACCCGACGTAAAGCCCCTTCAAGTTCACGAACATTCGAGCGAATACGTTTGGCAATAAAAAAAGCGACTTCATAAGGCAATTCAACGCCGGATTGTTCGGCTTTACTGATTAAAATGGCCACGCGCGTTTCTAATTCGGGTGGTTCAACCGCGACCGTTAATCCCCACCCAAAACGGGATTTAAGGCGCTCTTCAACGCCTTCTATTTCTTTAGGATAGCGATCACTGGTTAAAATAATTTGTTGTTGGCCTTCCAACAGCGCATTAAACGTATGAAAAAATTCTTCTTGGGAGCGATCTTTGCCTGCAAAAAATTGAATGTCATCAATCAAAAGGGCGTTAAGTGAGCGATAAAAGCGTTTGAATTCATTAATGGAATTGGTCTGTAATGCTTTGACCATATCGGCAACAAAGCGTTCTGAATGCAAATACAGTACTTTTGCTTCGGGATTGTTTTTAATAATCGCATTGCCAATAGAATGCATCAAGTGGGTTTTTCCAAGACCAACGCCGCCGTAAATAAACAAGGGATTATACGCCTCTCCTGGTTTATCAGAAACCTGAAGGGCAGCAGCTTTGGCGAGTTGGTTGGAATTGCCCTCTACAAAACTTTCAAAAACAAATTTTTTGTTTAAATAGGTGTTTTTATAATGTTCTATGGATTTTTTAATGGAGGGTTTTTGTTTGGATGCCGTCATCACTTGTGGTTCTTCAGGGCTTTTGATGGCATCCACGGCCGGTGCCCGCGTGCCCACTTCGATGTTGACCAATTTTACGGCATTGGCACTTAGGGTTTGCATTAATTCTGTAATGCGTGCAAAAAAATGTTTTTTTACCCAATCGACCACAAATCGGTTGGGTGCCAACAAAAGTAGCGTATCATCTTGCGCTTCGGCCTGAAGGGGCCTTAGCCAGGTATTAAACTGTTGCGCTGAATACTCTTCTTGTAAGCAACCCAAGCACTGTTGCCAAACATTTAAAACCACAAAACCCCCAAAAATCCTAAAAATAAATGTGTTGAGAGTAAAGATTGTAACAAACTAAATGGCCAGAGAGAAACTACTTTCATCAGTGTTTTCAAAAAAAACAATTAAGAATATTAATTTACATCTTGGTTCCAATGTTGGATAATACTGATTTTATTATGAACGCCATTCATGGAAAAACAATTTATTGTTGATGCTGAGTCCTCATTATCAATCAACAGCATCATGCATGTTCTTCGTGACATGAAAATACCCATAGAAAGTATTAATGTCGAAGGGGAGGCTCGTTATTTAATAACCCTTGATGTGAACGATGGTGCTCTAGAAACAAAACCAAATCAATTTTGTCGGTTAAAAACAGATCCATCAACCCTTTATTGGGGGAAACAGTGGGTGGGTACGGTGAGTCAGTACTCTTCAATCGAAAGCTCACGCGAGCGATTGTATTTTAATGAAAAGTTTTTTGGTTGTTTTAAAAAAAGCTATTTTTATTTATGGCTTAGTGAAATACCCGTACCAGACACGTTTGTCTATCTCCCCAGAACCGTTGAATCCAATGCCTTTTATCTGCGAATAGAAAATGTTAGGTTGCATCTTAATCAGTTTATTTATGTGAACACCCTGAGCAAGGAGTTCACAGAGATAGAATTGCTAGCCGAAGAGCTTGATGCGCTTGATAAAAAATTTATAAAAACATCGGGATGTCACGAGCAAAACATTTTAAAAAAAGATTTTGTTTATCAAAAATTATCTGCAGATGATTTGGCGTTTATTCAAAAAACAACACGCCATGATATGGAGCGGTATCACGGTGAATGGGCGCGTTTATTTGTTCAAAAGCATTGTTTTTTTAAAGAAAAAAATGGTACCGATGATTTTATTGGTTTAAAACAATCTGGGCTCAAAATTTACCCAACGTTGTGTATGAAACCTGATTTGAATCCTTGCGAAAAGATGCGGATGATTAAGAAAACTTAACTTAGTAATAACACCCAACCAGCGTGACTGAGTGTTATTGTTAAGTTAAAAAATGCCGTTAACTCATTTAGATGAAACTCATGATCGAATTATCTGGATTTTTATTTAACCAAAACAAATTTTTTCTTAGGATCATAGGGGCCTGTGCCAATTTCAAAGATTAGTCCGTTATTGAGCATTTGCTTTAATCTGGATGAGGCTGTTCTTTCAGTTACGTTCCAAACTATACTTGCATCCTTAGTGGTTACAAATTCATGTTGTCTTATGTAATCAATTATTTCTTGCTGCCAAGCCACGCTGATCGAAATAAAATGAGCATCGTGATAAAGGGTTACGCGAAAATGATGATCTAGTTCTTCAAATTTGGGCTCCTTCATGCCGTGTGTACGACATACCTCCATCATTCGGCCTAATCCAGATCCCCAGCGCTCAATCAAGCCAAGTTCTCTGAAAACATGCCCAATCACACGATTGCGCAATTGTGAAATTCCATTTAATGCTTTTTCTAGGCTAAGACCATATGGCAACGCACCAGGATTGGTGATTTCTAATCGGTCAGAAAAAATGGCTACTTGTATGTTTGCGCCCTTGACTGAGTAATCGGCGTGTACAATGGCGTTAATAATTGCTTCTCTGAGAACAATTGGTGGATATTGAGGGACATCGACTCTATGCGTCCGACCAATTTCAGCTCCACTCATCGTATGACGTTCTATGAATGAAATCACATCTGAAACTGCACTTGGTAAAGCCACATCAATTTCTTGTTGATCGATAATTTGATTTTTGGTGATCCCTGAAAAACGACCACACCGAATAATTGCATCAGGAAAAAATCGGCAACGGTCTTTACCAAATAGAAGAATTGCACCATTAGATGGGTAGTAGGTTGATTGGTGTTGCACCAACAGATTAAACGATTTAGCAACATTGAGATCAAATTTCTTATTTGCTGACAATCCAAATTGTACGTTTGCACGAAGAAAATCAATATCGTCTTGGGTTGCTTGTAAATTTGGTAATTCATCGAAACTTTGATGTATCGCTAAACGTTGTATTTCTGCCACAGTAGCACGATCGGCAACTCTATTTGTTGAGCCTAGACGAATATAGACTCCATTCTCTATTCCCTTACTTTTAAGATAATAAGGCATTGGAGAATATCCTACTGAGATAATTAAAAAATCTCGGTTTCGCCACGTGTGAAATTGAAAATTTGGTGTAATCAGCGGCACAATTGAATCAGCCACCATATTTGCAATTCTTTCTTCCTCGTTTAAAACATCATGGACCCCAACAGCTTCCTTTGTTTTATCTTTTACGCCAATAATAATAGTGCCACCAGCCGTGTTAGCAAATGCAATAATTGTCTGGATTATTCTGTTGGGTGAATCTGCGTTTTCTTTGAATTCGAGCAGCTTCCCCTCGTCTTGATTTAAAAAAGACTCTAACATTGGTTCTTCACAATAGGTTGACATACCAGGAAATTAACCCAGAAACACTATCTTGTCAAATTTTCCGGGTTAGTTTCTTAGATTGAAACCAACCCGGAAGTACCCAGAAGCAAAATGTTTCCGGGTTGATTTCTATTCATGTAAGATTATTTGGTGAGTTCTGCGTCTAAGTTCTAATACCAGACCATAGAGATCAGTATGACGTTTTTTATCACCAATCTTTGGCCTGAATTTTAAACAAGAAACAGTTTGAGTTTAACGCAATTTACAAACAAATAAATCTATTTGTTGAGATTATTTTGCTTTTTACTTGACAAAACACATAGCAGTCCAGTTTAAAGATTTTATATATGAGTCGGTTAACACTATAAAGTACCTCAACTAAGCGGTAACTTTGGAAGAACTGGAAAATGAGATAAAAAAGCTTACCCAAGATCTTACCCAAAGTCTTCGCGGTTATATGCGAAAAATAACGAATAGTTGAGAAAGATTTGAGAAGAAGAAGTCAGTATTATTTCAATAATAATCAAAGCATTACGTCTCGACTTTAGCCATTTTTACTTAATCCGTTCGCCCTGAGTACCCTATATCCTTCGGATAAAATATCTGGAAAGAACAGTATTTTTTTAGATTTACTTCGATCCGTTCGTGGTGAGGAGGCGCGTAAATGTAGTTTGGAG
>CAISSD010000227.1 GCA_903887975.1 uncultured Legionellaceae bacterium
CGAATAGACCAAAGAAAATGACCTAACGTTACTTTTTTTTGAGTCAAATGCTCGAGAAAGGCCATACTTTTGTCGCTCATTGAAACACTATTTTTAGTACTCATGTTTATTTACCTCCGTTATTTCAACAAATTCCACCACTCCATTCTTGTTTAGAATGTAAATTGCACGATAGGATCGATTTAATCGTATGGAACGCTGTCCCATACGCTTGCCTTTAAGTGGCTCATCATGGTAACCCGATGTTTTTTTAATTTCCCGTAATCCATGTGTTTTTACACCAAAAATCCACGCCTGTAGCTTAAATGCCACATGCACAGGAACGTTTTCTAAATCATCTTCTGCCTGCCTTGATAACTTAACCTCAAAAACATCCACATCAAATCCTACACAATAATTCACTTATTAAGTGTAATATCATTTTATGAATATTGCAATTGCACAAAATCCTCTGGGCAGATAAGCCCGAGCATTAAGCGGCCTTACTGTTCGTTAAATGAATCTCATAATGAAGACCATATTTATCAAGCTCATCTTGAACAGAAAGACGCACAAACTGCAGCGCTGAATAACCAAGATTTGTTGTAAAAAAAATCATTAGGAATTATAATTATTCATTGATTTTATTTTTAGGGCATAAAATGCAAGTGACACATCGGTATTCGTTTTTCTCTTTGATGCCTGCAACCGAAAATGGAAAATGGTTGTATCTACTTCCTGCTGTCGCCGTTGGCGCTATTGGGGCTGCCAGTATTCCGCATTTTGCTCTTGGCCTTTCGATTGGAGTGTGTCAGTATATTTTTAGCTCTACTCTATGCCTCGTTTTAGAACAATTGCAGTTATTACAGCCCCCTACCGAAATTGATTCGATATATACCAATCATTTGAGAGAAAATATTATCCTAGTCACGATTTTGGCTCCCTTGTATGAAGAATTATTGTTCCATGGAATACTGCAACCACTCTTATTATTGATGATGGGCGCATTATTTTCTTTATCTTTCACTAATATTTTTTCAGAAACCACAACTGACCTATTACTCGGTATGTATTTATTTTACCAAAGTAATTCTCTCCGTTTGGGGATGCTGATCTTATTGATCGCCGTGCTTTGGATAAATGCACCACAAATAATGAGTATTGCTATGTTTGGAGCAAACATAAATGCAGCCTCTCTGGGCACGGTGTGCGTGACGGCCATTCTATTTGGCGCGATCCACTTATTTAATCCGCACGAATTTGCTCATGTTCAAGCGGGTTTTGCGACCATAATGGGAATTACGTGCGGATTACTTGCCTTACATTATGGGTTATGGGTCCCTATTGCTGCGCATATGATGAATAATACATTGGTTATGTTTTGTCTATTTCTAAATGACGAATTTAGCGCTCAAGAATATGTGACGTCCCCCAGTATGACTTAGGCCATCAATCCGACTAATTTACGCCCATTTTAACCACAAGCCTAAACATGAACAAAAAACTCAAATCACCTCGCCATCCCATAATTTTTTAATGAAATCCTCCCAGGGCAATAAATAAATTCCATCCTGTTTGGCGGCTATGGGATCATGACTGATTAAAAAATATTGCTCCATTTTATGTTCTTCCATCAAAGAACGAAGTCCTTTAAGATGCTTGGAGGAGACCTTTCTCGTTGATTTAACTTCAATGGCAATTTTATCGCCAAAAACAAAATCAACTTCATGCCCATCGGCTGTTCGCCAAAAATTAAGTTCCAATTTTTTTCTAAAATAACTGTTGTACGCCCGCAACTCCATGGCAATAAATTGCTCAAAAGATTGCCCATACAAATCGGTTTGTTCTGGAATTTCTCGAATTTTGGCAAGTCTATTTTTAACACCCGTATCAAAATAGTAAAATCGCGCCGTGGCAACGGCCTTACGTTTGACTGAATGCTGCCATGGTTTGATTAAAAAACCCAAAAAAGTGTCTTCTAAGATTTGATAATATTCACGCAAAGAAGTCGCGCTCACACCCGCATCACTGGCAATCGAGGAAAAATTAAGTGTTGACCCACTCGTTAAGGCCGACAACTGTAAAAAACGACTGAATGCCGGTAATTTTTGAACAAGCGCTTCTGCTTTAATCTCTTCTTCAAGATAAGTGTGTACATAAGCATCCAAATCTTCTTCTGGCTCATCACTGAGCATCACCATGGGTAACCCGCCATAACATAAATAACGCGCCAGATTAAAATTGGTTATTTCGTGGTAAGTTAATGGGTACAATTCCGCTTTTCGGGCACGTCCTGCCAAAAGATTAACACCATAACGTTTTAACTTTCTTGCACTACTTCCTGTGAGTAAAAAATGTATCTGTTTTTGCTCAATCAATCGATGTACTTCGTTCAGTAATTCAGGCGCACGCTGAATTTCATCAACCACCACCCATGATTGATCATCCACTGCAATCATCGATTCCAATTGACTAGGGTTGTCCATCAATCGCAGATACGTTTCTGAATGTAATAAATCAATAACAAGTGCTTTATCAATCAAATCATGTTTAATCAACGAAGATTTACCAATGCCTCGTGGGCCAAACAGAAAATAAGATTTCTTTTCAATGAGTTTTGTTAATGATAGTGTTCGGTTGATAAACATTAAATCATCCATAAATCCAAAGACATACTTCGGATTTTAGCAAAAAATCTCAAGTCTGTCTTTGGATTTAAAAATGAAAATTCAAAACCCCGAAAATAATTTCAATGGCAATCAATACAATAATAATAATTTCAAGATTATGAGAATGCTTGCTTTCTAGATATTCATGGAACATGTCAAAAATTTCATTCAACGTATCCAACCGATGATTAAACGCATTCACTCGTTTGGGTAAATGCAAATAACGCTCCAACATAATGTAGTGCTCTTCAAGTGTTGGGTGTTGCCAAAAATATTTGGGATGATACAAAAAATTACTGACCAAATTCATCTCGCTTTTGGCAATCAAAATTTCACTGATCACCTGACGAATTTGTGGCCTAGAAACAGTACCTCGATTTTTATTGGATAAATTTTGTATCAGCGGGGAGTATTTATCAATAAGACCTTCAAGAATGGTTTCAAAATATTGCAACTTCACCGATTGAGAAAACCCATAAGACAAACTTAATTTCAAATCGTCACTGTCTGAATCAATGGTCAAACAATCCACATCAAAGTAATCGTGCGGCTCAATGGCGGTTTTTTCTCCCAATCGAAATGTAAATTCATCACGCACCAAAAAATTAATGGGCTTGGTGGCAAACATTCGAATGGTATCAATGTAGGCCGTAATATCGTGGCGTTTGATGCCCCAGGAAACAATCGTGCCGTTTTTAAACACGAAAACCAACATGTCTTTTTCATGCACAGGGCTTAATTTTAACACATCACGAGACTTACTGGAAGAATACCCCAATAATGTGGTTTTATAATGATTGTCCAACCGCCCTAAATCAATGGTGTTGGCAATACAATAACTCAAACATTCCATGATGCTAAAAAAACCTCGTTAAAAAGAAGCCCATGAACCGATTATTCAGCTTCTTCGCGTAGTCGCGAGCTGTAAGCCTTTTTCTTATCGGTATTACCACAAAGCCAATCAGGACACACTTCAAGCGTTGCTGCAATCCTGTCCAGTTGTTCGTCACTTGGCACCAAATGGCCAAAAATCATGGCATTGGCCAAATAACTGGTTACATTAAAGGCTTTGGTGACGGCTTTAATTTTTTCACTCAACTCTTCTGGAAAACCAGACAAAGCCAATTCCCGATTAAAACGCTCTGAAAATACTTTAGTGTTCATTTCTTCGCTCCCTGAAAAAAAGAATCCAAAATCGGCCCATCCAAATGGCCCTAATCAAGGTTATACCTTATTTTTTCAAAAGATGGAAGCCTCGTTAATGTTTTGTCCGCGATTGAACAAGAATACCGGTGATATTAAAATCGCTTGAAAGTAAGCGAGGCGAATAGTCTCGTTGATTTGGATTTAATGCTTTCTCATAACATTGGTTATTTTTGATGAAAATTTGTCTGAATTTCGCGCATTGATGGGATGCCGTCAACAAAGCATATGCCCCATGGTACAAAGCCTTTTGCACATCAAAAATCAACACATTATCTTTTGCGAATTTAGGCTCCATGGAATCATCATTCATGTTTAATGCAAAAAAATGAGCACCAAATTCAGTCTCCAACATGATGTTTGATGTTCTTTCAGCGAAGAGCATGTCCAATGGCCGCCGACCCAAATCATCCCACGCCAACAAAGGCACAGGATGCGTCATGGCCTCATCACCAATCAGCTGGCTGATGGACAATGAGAAATAATGCGCCAATGGACTTAATGTTGCCAATTTGGGATTGGTGTTCTCCCCCGACAAAATACGATTGATGATTTGCTGTGAAATGCCCGTGCGACGGGCCAATTCGTTTTCACTGATTGCCGCATGTTTTAATAATCGCTTTAGGTTATCACTCAATGGCGCCATTTTTTGCCTCTTATTGATTGACATCAACACTCTAGAGTGTTAACTTTGTTTCAACACTTTAAAGTGTACCCCAAACCGTATTAAAAATATACCAAAGGATGTGTTTGTTATGAAAAAACCTGAATTATCACTTATCTCTTACCAATTGTGTCAAGAGCAGCAAACTTATTGGGTCACCATTGCCAACACCATCAATCAAACACTCAAAATTCCCGTGCATCAACTCACCGCCAATGATGAAGACATCAAAAAATTCTCCCCCGAAGATGCCCATAAAATTGGCTACATGACAGGACTTAGCGAGGTACTCAAAGAAAACATATGGTTGCATCAAAATTAAAGGTATAATCATCGATTAAGATTGTATGACGATACCACCATCATTGATGAACCCTAGAATCAAAATAGAATCATTGTTCATAAAGCACCCTTGGTGGGGGCGTTTTATTTGTGCTTTTTTTGGATATTTAATTGGTGGTCCGGTATTTGCCTTATTTGGCATTTTAATTGGCAATTTTTTTGACCGAGGTCTTCGCGAACATTTCTCTCGTCCTCATTTGGCTTATCATCAAGAACATCGCCCTGACATTCGATTGTTGTTTCTTGAAACCACTTTTTCAGTGATGGGGTGCTTGTCCAAAGCGGATGGCGTCGTCTCGCGCCAGGAAATTCAGTGGGCAAACACACTCATGGATGAGTTGGCTCTTAAAGCACCACAAAAAAAATTGGCTCGCCAATACTTCAATGAAGGGAAAAAAAATACGTTTAATTTGAATCAGGCCCTTTATCACTTTAAAACCTCAACCCAGAGCAATCCTGAGTTATTACGCTTATTTTTGGATGTTCAATACCACATGATTCAAATTGATGGATTATCAACCTCAAAAATCCAAAAAATCAATACCATCTTTCAATCACTAGGATTTGCACCCATTTATCAACAACAATCGTTTTACTCTGATTATGTCTCGGCCAATCAAAAACCCACCCATGCACTGCACGATGCCTATGCATTATTGGGACTCCATCCCGATGCCAACGCCAAAGAAATCAAACGTGCTTATCGTCAATTGATGAGTAAAAATCACCCTGACAAACTCATCGCGCGAGGCGCAACACCTTCGGCCATCAAAGAAGCCAATGAACGAACGCAAGCCATACGTCAAGCTTACGAGCGGCTGACTTCGCACTTAAACCTCAAAGCTTAAACTTGAGAAGATAACCCACTGCGTTGATAGGCTTCGCTTTTAAAACTCAGCTGCCCATCCTTCACACCCAGCGTCACATGTCCACCATGCGCCAATGAACCAAACAACAACTCATCCGCCAATGGTTTTTTCACATGTTCTTGAATGATTCTGGCCATGGGTCTAGCACCCATGGTTGGATCATAACCATGCTCAATCAACCAATCCCGTGCTTGAGACTCAACCGCCAGTGTCACTTGCTTGTTGGCCAACTGCTCTTCAAGCTCCATAATAAATTTATCAACCACAAGACCAATGGTTTCAACATCCAATGATGTAAAATTGATGATGGCGTCAAGTCGATTTCGAAACTCTGGTGTAAACTGTCGTTTAAGCTCATCCATGCCATCCAGACTTAAATCTTGCTTCGAAAAACCAATGGCATTTCTGGCCATATCAAAAGCCCCAGCATTACTGGTCATCACCACAATAATGTGTCTAAAATCAGCATGTCGGCCATTGGTATCGGTGAGTGTGCCATGATCCATAATTTGCAACAGTAAATTAAAGACATCCGAATGTGCTTTTTCAATTTCATCCAACAACAGTACTGAATGCGGATGTTTGTTGGCAGCTTCGGTCAATAAACCACCTTGATCGTACCCCACATATCCAGGAGGTGCACCAATCAAGCGTGAAACCGTATGTTTTTCCATGTATTCCGACATATCAAAGCGCAATAACTCTACACCCAAAACATTCGCCAATTGGCGCGTGACCTCGGTTTTACCCACACCCGTTGGTCCTGTTAACAAAAAGCAACCCACAGGTTTTGCAGGCTCTCGAAGTCCAGAGCGTGAGAGCTTGATGGCGGAGGCCAGTTGCTCAATGGCGCCATCTTGTCCATACACCAATAATTTTAAATCTCGCTCCAAATAACGCAGGGTATCTTTATCTCTCGCCGAGACTTTTTTCATTGGAATTCGGGCAATTTTGGCCACAACATTTTCAATTTCTGTGACTGAAATAATTTTTCGACGTTTGTTGGTGGTCAATAAGTTTTGATACGCACCCGCTTCATCAACCACATCAATGGCTTTATCTGGTAAAAATCGATCGTTGATGAATTTCGCTGACAACTCCGCTGCCGCTCGCAATGCAGGTATAGAAAATTTAACCCCGTGATGATCTTCAAGTCGACATTTTAATCCCTTCAAAATTTCAAATGTTTCATCAACACTGGGCTCAGGTACATCAATTTTTTGAAACCGTCTTGCCAATGCCCGATCTTTTTCAAAAATTCCACGATACTCTTGATAGGTGGTTGCACCAATGCATTTAAGCTCACCATTGGCCAATAAAGGCTTTATCAAGTTGGATGCATCCATCACCCCACCAGAAGCCGCTCCTGCGCCAATAATGGTGTGAATTTCATCGATGAACAATACACCATTGGCCTGCTCCGACAATTGTTTTAACACCGCTTTTAGACGTTTTTCAAAATCACCTCGATATTTTGTGCCAGCCAATAGCGATCCCAAATCAAGGGCGTACACCACACAATTGGCAATGGCTGCCGGCACATGGCCATCAACAATCCGTTTGGCCAAACCCTCGGCAATTGCGGTTTTTCCAACCCCCGCCTCACCCACCAACAATGGATTGTTTTTTCGTCGACGACACAATACTTGAACCACCCTTAATAATTCTTCTTCGCGTCCAATTAAAGGATCTATTTTTCCCAATTTGGCGCGCTTGTTCAAATTCATACAATAACTGTCTAACGGCGATTCCTGAGGGTCGCCTATCAAATCCTCTTCCATATTCATGCCAAAATGATCCATATTGTCGTTCAATTGGCTACCACGTTTTGAAACACCATGAGCGATGTAGTTAATCACATCCAATCGTGTTACATTTTCTCGACGCAAAAAATACACCGCTTGGCTTTCTTGTTCACTAAAAATTGCGGCCAAAATGTTGGCACCACTCACTTCCGTTTTACCTGCCGACTGCACATGAAAAACCGCGCGTTGTAAAACACGTTGGAACGCAAGGGTTGGTTGGGTTTCCCGCTCAATGTCATCTAATGAAAACACGGGTGTGGTTTCATGAATGAATTCAATCAAATCTTGTCGTAGTAACTCAATATTGACTTCACATGCGTGCAACACATGTTCAGCAGAGGGGTTATCCAACAAAGACAGGAGCAAATGCTCCACGGTCATAAACTCATGACGTTTCTCTTTGGCATCTTTGAATGCTTGATTCAACGTGAATTCCAACTCTTTGTTTAACATAACCTTGCCTCCCATCGAGTACGTCTTTTTAAACGCCCATAATATTTTTATAGACGTTGATGTGAAATTTAGCCAGCCAAAAGCAAAGGAATTTGAGAATATTTACAATAAAACGCAAAAAATGATTTCAATAAAAACAGAATTTTTTTTATTGGTCATTTTGGCTTGTGCTGGAGCAGGATTCAATCAATCGATGAATTTGACCCATCAAATAAAATGGTAACGAAATCAATTGATAATTTGCGGTTTCATGAACCAGTATTGTGGTCTTCACCATTGCCTCGACTTTAGCCATTTTTCCTTAATCCGTTCGCCCTGAGTACCCTATATCCTTCGGATAAAATATCTGGAAAGAACAGTATTTTTTTAGATTTACTTCGATCCGTTCGTGGTGAGGAGGCGCGTAAATGTAGTTTGGAG
>CAISSD010000228.1 GCA_903887975.1 uncultured Legionellaceae bacterium
GCAACCATCAGTCATCACTACAGGTCTAGAAAATTTGAAGCGCATTGTAACGAGAATTAAAAGAAAGTGCCAGTTAAATATTTTGATGACGCCCAACTTGCACCACTCAATCCACCATCATTCCAACCGCATCCCCAATAACCCGTAAACGCCCCATCATCTTAGCAAAAGTTTCTGTTGAGATGGTTTGTTTGGCATCGGATAAAGCCTCATCGGGATTGGGATGGACCTCCACCATGAGTCCATTGGCCCCGGCGGCCATCGCCGCGTATGCCATGGTGGGGACAATATTTCTAAGCCCCGTGCCATGGCTCGGATCCACCACCACAGGCAAATGACTTAATGACTGCAAAATTGGGACCGCCGCTAAATCCAGCGTGTTTCGTGCATAAGGCTCAAAAGTCCGAATACCGCGCTCACACAAAATCACATTGGGATTACCCGTTTGTAAAATATATTCTGCCGCCATTAAAAAATCAGTGTACGTTGCAGATAATCCTCGTTTGAGTAAAATAGGCTTGGCCGTGCGGCCCGCCTCTTTCAGCAAACTAAAATTTTGCATGTTTCTGGCGCCAATTTGTAAAATATCCACATAACTCGCCACCAAATCAATGGCATGCACCGACATCACCTCACTGACACTCAATAGATGATGCTTTTTTGCCGCTAGACTCATGTATTGAAGTCCGCGCTCACCCAATCCTTGAAAATCATAGGGTGACGTCCGTGGTTTAAACGCACCACCACGAAGAACACCAGCACCAGCTTTAGCAACCATTCTTGCCGTGACATCAATTTGTTCTTCGGATTCAATGGCACAAGGACCTGCCATCACCATAAAAACATCACCACCAATGGTTTGGCCATTGATGTTTAAAATCGTGCGTTCTTTTTTAAGATCATAACCCGCCAATTTATACGCCTGGGTGAAAGGACGTACGTGATGAACCCCAGGCATGGTCCTTAGTGAGGCAACATCCACAGACGAATTCAAACCACTTAAAAGGGCAATCATCCATCGCGCCTGTTCCTGAACCAGGATACACTGAATGTTTTGCTGTGAGAATTGCTGCAAAAGCGCTTCTCTATCGTTTGCTGTCACGTCTTGTTTGAGCTCAACGATCATGCGAAGCCATACTCCCTATCCATGAAAAGGCTTATTGATTGCCACAGGTTTGGCGTGTTTTTCAATGTACTGAATAATTTTTCCAGCAATATTAACCTGGGTTGCTTTTTCAATGCCTTCAAGTCCTGGGGATGAATTGATTTCCAACACCAAAGGCCCATTATTTGAGCGAATTAAATCCACACCCGCAACTTTAAGACCCATTGCTTTGGCAGCCCCCACCGCAATCGCACGCTCTTGTGGTGAGAGTTTGATTTTAATCGCCCGTCCGCCTTGATGCACATTGGCACGAAATTCGCCCTCTTTGGCTTGACGTTTGATGGCAGCCACAACCTTATCGCCAATCACAAAACAACGAATGTCCATCCCATGAGATTCTTTAATAAATTCTTGAACCAAAATATTGGCATGCATTTCTTTGAATGCATTAATCATGCTCACTGCCGATTGATGGCTATCTGCCAACACAACACCTTTTCCTTGAGTGCCTTGCAGTAGCTTAATCACCAATGGTGCGCCACCAACCATACGAATTAAATCTTCAGTACTGTCAGGTGATTGTGCAAATCCAGTTAATGGCATGGGCAAGCCTTTACGAGACAACAGTTGTAATGAGCGAAATTTATCTCTAGAGCGCGCAATGGCAATGGATTCATTCACCACATAAATGCCCATGGTTTCAAAATGCCGCAAAACCGCCGTACCATAAAATGTATTTGATGCCCCAATTCTTGGAATAACAGCGTCAAAATAAGGCAATAACTCCCCACCTCGATAATGAACCCTTGGATTGGAAGCCGCAACATTCATATAGCAAAACAACGGATTAATAATACGAACTGTATGTCCTTCTGTTTCACCGGCTTCAACCAAGCGACGATGAGAATACAAATTAGGATTTGTCGCCAAAATAGCAATATTCATAAACCAAATGTTCCTTTCTTATTCATCAAAAACACATAATCATCGGCAAGCCATAAAGCCTGATGCGGCATGGTGAAAAAAGCCACCACTTGCCCATGAGGATCAATCATTGTAATGGCGCCAGTGTGCTCAAGTTCTTTATTTTTTTCATAAGCAATACCAAGAGCTTCTGTTAAGACATCCAGATTTTTCTTATCCCCTCGTGCACCATAAAAATTTGGATTGAATGATGTCACATAATGTCTCAATCGCGCCAAAGAATCACCAGCCGGATCAAGCGACACCATCACCACATGAGGCATAATCGGTAGCGAACGTTGTTCTAAAATACGCATCATTTTTGCAAATGTTGCCATCGTTGTGGGACATACCGACCCACAATGTGTGAATCCAAAAAACATCATGGTCCAGTGTCCTTGTAACGCAGCGTTATCAAAAACCTGATGGTCTGTGCCCATTAATGAAAAAGAAGGAACATCTCTGGGTGTATTCAACAGCGTTCCATGAAACGAAGCTTTAGGCTTCATCAACAAAAAAACGCACACAACAAGCACCCCAATCAAAACCAACATTGACACTTTAAAAACCCAATTTTTAAAAACCATAACCCGATAACCCCTTAAAACCATGATCCCAAATCAATAAGGCAAACAGGATCATTAAATAAACAATCGAAAATCGAAACGTCTGCATGGCAACCCTAGGTGCATCTTCACGATAAAGTCGAATCACCCAATACATAAACCGTGCATTCAAAAACATCACCCCCACAGCATAAATTATCCCGCTCATCCCAACCACACAAGGCAACAAACTGACCACGCAAAGCAAAATCGTGTATAAAAGTACACTTAATTTCGTGTACTTAATGCCATGCGTCACAGGCAGCATGGGGATTTTTGCTTTTTGATAATCTTCAAACCGATAAATGGCCAACGCCCAAAAATGAGGCGGCGTCCAGACAAAAATAATCAACACCAAAAGATAAGCTTCGGGATCCAGATGATTGGTCATCGCCGTCCAGCCCAGCAATGGTGGAGCCGCCCCAGCCAATCCACCAATCACAATATTTTGTGAAGTGGCGCGCTTTAAATAACCTGTATAAATTCCAGCATAGCCAATTAAGGTCAGTACCGTTAAAAAAGCAGTCAAGCGATTAACAAACAACATCAACACCAAGGTTCCTAAAATGCCCAAGATTGATGCAAAAAAAGTTGCCTGCAAAACACTGACCCGGCCTTTTGCAACTGGTCTTAATTGTGTTCGCAACATCAAAGAATCAATACGTTTATCCAGTAAATGATTGATGGTTGCAGCACTTGCAGCACACAAACCAATCCCCACAACCCCTAAAAAAAGCAATGATAAAGGAACGACACCAGGACTTGCCAAATACATCCCAACCACAACCGTAAGTAGCATCAAGGCCACCACACGTGGCTTACATAGTTCTAAATAATCACGAAGCCATAAAGTCATGAAATCCGCCTTGTTTGTGCTGCACATAATCCTAAAGCGAACATTAAAGACAATAAACCTGCTGCAAACCCATTATGCAATACTGTAGACCACAATGGCAGCCAGAAAACCACATTCATGACCCCAAGCCCCAGCTGAATGATCAAAATCAAAGGGATAAATGACGCCAATTGATTTATTGGTAAGGCAATATCCTGGCGTTTAAGTGCATACGTTAAACCAAAAACATAACATGCCGTAATCACAGCGCCCAATCGATGCACCCATTGAATGGTTTGACGTGCTTCATGATCCAACAATCCACTGTGGTCCATGAACACATTAAAAGCCTTAGAAAAACTTAATGCAGGCAACCAAAAACCATTACAACGCGGAAACCCAACACAAGCAATTCCTGCCTCATTCGCGCTAACCCAACCGCCCAAAGCGATTTGTGTAAAGACCACCAAAGCACCTAAATAAATAGCCCAACGCCAAAATGGATTGATGTAAACCTTTTTCATGGGTTCAAAAAAATTCGTCCATTGCAATCGCCAACACACCAAACCCGAAACAATCAACATACCACCCAATAAGTGCCCCATCACCA
>CAISSD010000229.1 GCA_903887975.1 uncultured Legionellaceae bacterium
CGGGTATTTATATTCCAAGATTTTGCTACCATAAAAAACTCTCGGTTGCAGCCAACTGTAGAATGTGCCTTGTTGGGGTTGAAAACAGTCGAAAAACCGTTCCTGCATGCGCCACACCCATCACGCATGGCATGAAGGTATTTACCAAATCCAAGGAAGCCATTGAATCACAACAAGCGGTTATGGATTTTTTACTCATCAATCACCCGTTGGATTGTCCTGTATGCGATCAAGGTGGTGAATGTGAGCTGCAAGATGTTTCCATGGGTTATGGACACAGTACTTCAGATTATCAAGAAACCAAACGCTCTGTGGAAGGCGATAACTTAGGGACATTGATTGCCACTGAAATGACGCGCTGTATTCATTGCACTCGTTGCGTGCGATTTGGTGATGAAATCGCAGGGGTTCGAGAGCTTGGCGCAACTGGTCGTGGTGAGCAAATGGAGATTGGAACCTATGTCGCGCACAGTATGAAATCTGAAGTTTCTGGTAATATTATTGATTTATGTCCTGTGGGTGCCTTAACGTCAAAGCCTTATCGATTCAGTGCACGTGCATGGGAAATGCAACAGCACGATGGTGTTGCTCCACACGATTGTTTGGGGTCGAATATTCACATCCATACGCTTGCCGATAAAGTCATGCGTGTTGTGCCTAGAGAATCCGATCTCATTAATGAAACCTGGCTGTCTGATAGAGATCGATTTAGTTATATTGCGTTAAATCACAAAACTCGCGCCACACAACCCATGGTTAAACGAAATGGTCAATGGGAAGTTGTGGATTGGCCTAGCGCATTGAAAGTGGTGGCTGAAGGTCTTGCGCGAGTCATTAAGGAGTATGGACCAGAACAAGTGGCGGCTTTTGGTTCGCATTCAGCAACCCTTGAAGAATGTTATTTGTTGCAAAAATTAATGCGAAGCCTAGGTGTTCAAAATCTTGATCATCGGATACAACAAACCGATTTTCGCGATCAACACGGTCTGCCTGTGATGTCTTGCAGCAGCATGTTGGTCTCTGAATTACCCACTCAAAACACTGTTTTTTTAATTGGTTGTAACATCGCACGCGAAGTACCTTTGGTTGGCGTTCGAGTTCGCAGTGCTTCTTTGAATGGGGCAAAGATTTTTGCGTTAAATCCCATTCAGTATGATTATCATTTTAAAACAGAAAAACATATTGTGGTGTCACCTTCAGATATCCCGGTTCAACTCGCATCAATTTTGAGTGTTCTGATCGATAAAAAACAAGATATTCCTCAGTCACTTCAATCATTATTGATGGGGTTAAAACCCAGTGCTGAAGCAAAAGCCATTGCAAAAGCTTTAAAAAGCGAGAAAGCGGCGATGGTGATGGGAGCTATCTGTGAGCATCATCCCGAAGCAGCCTTAATCAGAACATTGGTTGCATTGATTGAACAATGTAGTGGTGCTAATACGTTGCAATTAAGCAGCGGTGCCAATGCAATGGGTGCTAATCTTGCGGGTCTTCTCCCCCATCGCTCGGTTGCTGGGCAATTGGTTGAATCAGAGGGATTAACCGCAGACGAGGCCATCAAACAGCAACTTAAGGCTTATGTCTTGATGGGCGTTGAACCTGGGTTTGACTTTTCCAATCCAGCGACGACTCAAAAAGCCATGGAAAAAGCTGATTTTGTGGTCATGATGACGGCTTTCCATGACGAATCCATGAATGATTATGCCGATGTTTTATTGCCGATTGCGCCATTCGCTGAAACATCGGGAACTTATATTAACGTCAATCAATACTGGCAAACGGTTCCAGGCGTGGTGGCGCCTGTTGGTGAGGCAAGGCCCGCGTGGAAAATTTTGCGTGTTCTAGGCAATTTATTGGATTGTGATGGATTTTCTTACACTTCAACGAGCGATGTGTTGACTGAAATTAAAGCGCAATACGACAACATGTTTGCCGTAGAAAGACAACTTTATTATCCTGATGCATTGCCCAGTGTAGAAAAAACATTGGTGCGTGTTGGTGAGTGGCCACTTTATCGCAACGATATGCTGGTGCGTCGTGTTGAAGCACTACAACATTGCGCTGCAGCAGATAAAGCGTGTATTACCGTGCATTCGGAAACGGCTAAAGAATATCAATTAAATGATATGGCTACTGTATCTCAAGGTCATATTGAGATAACATTGCCACTGGTTTGTGATGATCGGGTGGCTCGAGGAGTGGTTTGTGTGCCTTGTGCCATGAATGAAACCATTGGTTTGGGACATGCCTTTGCGGCAATTACGATTAAATAGGTAAAAACATGCTTCATGATGTTGGCATATTGGTTTGGATGTTGATTAAGATTTTGGTCATTGTGGTGCCATTACTGCTTTGTGTGGCGTATACAACGTACGCCGAACGTAAAGTCATTGGCTACATCCAGCAAAGAATTGGACCCAATCGCGTCGGGGTTAAAGGTTTATTACAGCCCATTGCTGATATATTTAAATTATTGCTCAAAGAAACCATTATTCCCACACAATCCAACCGCTATTTATTCATCGTGGCGCCTTTGTTGTCGTTGGTTCCCGCATTGGTCGGGTGGGCGGTTATCCCCTTTGCACCGGGCCTGGTTTTATCGAACATCAATGCAGGATTGTTGTTTTTATTCACCGTGAGCTCGCTCGGTGTCTATGGGGTCTTGATTGCTGGTTGGGCATCAAACTCGAAGTATGCAATGCTTGGTGCACTGCGAAGTGCTGCACAAACCATATCGTATGAAATCGCCATGGGGTTTTCGATTGTTGGGGTTTTGTTGGCAGCAAAAAGCATGAATCTTTCGGATATTGTTTTGTCGCA
The DNA here is from genome assembly GCA_903887975.1 of uncultured Legionellaceae bacterium. Taxonomy (GTDB): domain Bacteria; phylum Pseudomonadota; class Gammaproteobacteria; order Legionellales; family Legionellaceae; genus CAISSD01. The sequence goes on from CAISSD010000229.1 coordinate 2,821, forward strand.
ACAAGGTGGTTTCTTGCACTGGTGGGCCATACCGTTATTGCCATTGTTTATGGTGTTTTGGATTGCAGGCATTGCCGAGACCAATCGAGCGCCTTTTGATTTGGCTGAGGGCGAGTCAGAAATTGTTGCGGGTTTTCATGTTGAGTATTCATCCATTGGGTTTGCACTCTTTTTTATGGCAGAATATGCCAGCATGATTTTAATTTCGGCCTTGTTGAGTATTTTATTCTTGGGTGGATGGTTGTCGCCGTTTGAGGGAACGGGCTTTTTGAATGATGTTTTTTTCTTTGTTCCTGGAATGGTTTGGTTTTTTATCAAAATTGGGTTTTTTCTATTTGTTTATCTTTGGGTTAGAGCCACATTTCCGCGTTATCGGTATGATCAACTCATGCGTCTAGGTTGGAAAGTTTTGATTCCAGTGACCATTGTTTGGATTATTGTAACGGCCTTGATGGTGCTTTTGGAGTTGAAACCATGGTTTTAAATCTTTATCGATACATCAAGCACTATGTTCGTTCTTTTTTGGGTGTGGATTTATTTTCAGGCTTATCATTAACAGGGCGATATTTGTTTAAGAAAAAAATCACGGTACAGTTTCCCGAAGAAGCCATGCCGATTTCTCCTCGCTTTCGTGGCATGCTGGCGCTGCGTCGATATCCCAATGGCGAAGAGCGTTGTATTGCTTGTAAATTGTGTGAAGCAATTTGTCCAGCTTTGGCGATTACCATAGAATCTGAACAACGGGAAGATGGCTCTAGGCGAACCACACGTTATGACATTGACGCATTTAAGTGCATTAATTGTGGTTTATGCGAGGAAGCATGTCCTGTGGATTCGATTGTTGTGACGCCCATTCATCATTATCACATGAATGAGCGCGGGCAAAACATCATGACGAAAGAAAAATTATTGGCGGTGGGCGATTTGATGGAAGCGCAATTGGCTCACGATCGCTTGGTTGACAAAACATATCGATAAAGAGGTTTATTCATGCATGAGGTTTTGCCCCAGATTTTATTTTATGTGTTTGCAGCCATGGTTGTGTGTGCTGGTTTTCTGGTGATCACACAAAATAATCCAGTACGTTGCGTGCTGTTTTTGGTTGTTGCTTTTGTTGGAAGTGCTGTGTTGTGGCTTATGGTTGGTGCTGAGTTTTTGGCATTGATTTTGGTCTTGGTTTATGTGGGTGCCGTCATGACGCTCTTTTTGTTTGTGGTGATGATGCTGAATATTGACGAAGAATCGGCCAAAAAGAATTTTATCTCTTGGTTGCCCATGGGGCTTCTTGTGGTCGCTGGCCTTGTGGCCTTGTTTATTAAAGTCCTACCTGGTCATTTTGTCCATGGTTCCTTGGTTGATGTCCCACAGCAAGCTTTAAGTAATACCCAACAAATCGGTATGGTGTTGTATACCGATTACGTGTATGCATTCATACTGGCGGCAGTTTTGCTGCTGGTTGCCATTATTGCAGCCATTACGCTGGTGCATCGAGAGCGCCAAGATTCGAAACGACAAAACGTTACCCAACAAATCATGACAAAGCGCTCTGATAGGGTGAAGTTGGTTTCTATGAAAGCTGAACAATAAACATTAGGAATTGATTCATGATAGGTCTCACGCATTATTTGATTTTGTCCTCCATCTTGTTTGGTTTAAGCATGTTGGGCATTGTGATTAACCGACGTAATGTTATTTTGCTGCTGGTGTGTATTGAGCTGATGCTGCTGTCGGTCAACACCAATTTTGTTGCCTGCGCACATTATTATCAAAATACGGCTGGCGAAATTTTCGTATTTTTTATTTTAACCGTTGCAGCGGCGGAAGCCGCCATTGGTTTGGCCATTGTCATGTTGTTGTATCGTAATCGGGGCAACATCAATGTTAAACAAATGAATCATTTAAAAGGGTAGTCACGTGAATACAATGCATTGCTGCTTGATTATTGTCCTTGCACCGCTTTTTGGGGCGATGATGGCGGGGTTTTTTCGAAATTATATTGGTAAAATCGGTGCGCACTCAGTCACCATCAGCGGGGTTTTGTTGTCGTTCATGACATCACTCTACTTAAGCCAGCAAATGATTTTGGGCCAAGGCCTTCATTATAACCAAAATGTATACACGTGGGCCAGTGGACTAAACGGCTATGGCTATGATTTTCATCTTGGGTTTTTAATTGATCCCTTGACCTGTGTGATGATGGTGGTGGTGACGTTTGTTTCTTTGTTGGTCCATGTTTATAGCATTGGCTACATGCAGGAAGACGAAGGTTATGGACGATTTTTCAGTTATATTTCGTTGTTTACCTTCATGATGTTGGTGTTGGTGACTGGCAATAACTTCCTACAGCTGTTTTTTGGTTGGGAAGGTGTTGGTTTGGTGTCTTATTTGTTGATTGGATTTTGGTATCAGAAAGAAGCGGCAAATCAAGGCAGTATGAAAGCTTTTTTGGTGAACCGTGTCGGCGATTTTGGTTTTATTTTGGGGCTGGGATTGATTTTAGCGTATACCGGAAGCCTGGATTATAACGAAGTGTTTCACCATGTTGGCACACTCAAAGAACAATCCATTGAAATGATACGAGGACATTCATGGTCGCTTGTGACGGTGATAGGCTTACTGTTGTTCGTCGGCGCCATGGGAAAGTCGGCGCAAATTCCCTTACACGTATGGCTTCCGGAATCGATGGAAGGTCCAACACCCATTTCAGCATTAATTCATGCGGCAACCATGGTCACAGCCGGAGTGTTCATGCTGGCAAGAATTTCCCCATTGATTGAATATTCATCAACAGCATTAAGTGTTGTGATGGTGATTGGTGCCACAGGCGCATTATTTACTGGAATTTTAGCGTTGGTGATGAATGACATCAAACGCGTGATTGCGTATTCTACGCTCTCGCAACTGGGATACATGATGGTGGCCATGGGTGCTTCCGCTTTTAGTGCTGGAATTTTTCATCTGCTAACCCATGCGTGTTTTAAAGCACTATTATTTTTGGCTGCGGGCTCGGTCATTATGGGCATGCATCACGAACAAGACATGCGTAAAATGGGTGGTTTGTGGAAAAAAATGCCTTGGACTTATGTGACCTTTTTGGTTGGAAGTCTTGCGCTCTGTGCGATACCACCATTTGCGGGATTTTTCTCAAAAGACACCATCATCGAAGTTGCGAAGCTCTCCAAAATCAATGGCAGTGCGTATGCTTATGTCTGTGTTGTTCTTGGCGCGATGGTTACAGCACTTTATACGTTTAGAGCGTTTTTTATGACGTTTCATGGCAAGCCACGCATGGACGATAAAACCTGGTCGCATGTTCATGAGTCCCCACTTACAGTGATTGTGCCTTTGGTTTTGTTGGCCATACCGTCACTGCTGGTTGGGTATTTTATGTATGAACCCATGTTGTTTGCCAAACCTTCATTATTGCAGTCGTCTTTGTTTGTATTGCCTGAGCATGAAACTCTGAAACACATGGCGCATGAAGATCCCACACCTTGGGCGCTGATGAGCCATGTGTTTGGTTCGGTTGCCTATTGGCTTACGTTGTTGGGTATTTTTATAAGCTGGCTATTGTATATGGTTTATCCCAAGATACCGAACCTTTTGGCGAAACATTATGCATTGATTTACAATATATTGCTCAATAAATATGGTTTTGATGCCTTCAACAATTGGTTCTTTGTACGGGGAACACGTGCTTTGGGCGCATGGTTTTATCGATTTGGTGATCAAAAGTTAATCGATGGCATCCTTGTGAATGGAA